>JAGVNP010000062.1 GCA_020053185.1 Deltaproteobacteria bacterium
CAAAGAAGTATGCACTGTGTGCATGGACACATCACGCGACACCTCAACCATATGCGTAGTGGAATATCCGAGCGATGTCATGGCAATAGAATCAACTCATTTCTACAAAGGACTCTACCATGTGCTCCACGGCCTTATCTCGCCCATCAACGGCATAGGACCGAATGACATCAAGTTCAACGAGCTGATCGAGCGCGCAAAAAAACCCGCAACAAAAGAGATCTTGATCGCCACCAACCCGTCAGTCGAGGGAGAGAGCACATCTCATTACATCCACAAGGTTATCAATGATGCAAAGATCCCTGTGCATATCACCAGGATCGCATGCGGCATGCCAATGGGCTCTGAGATAAAATACATGGATCAGGTGACACTTTCGAGCGCCCTGCGCTACCGCAGAAGTATAAAAGAATTGTAGGTGCTACACATGAAGAGATTTGCCATACAGGGAGCTTACCTCATTTTATCGCCTCATGAAATTTTGAAAGACAAATATCTTATCATAGAAGGAACCAAGATATCGGATATTACAGATAAGCTGCCGAAAGATATCACTGAAGTGCTTGGAGGGCCGCATGATATTGTGATGCCCGGGCTTATAAATACACACACCCATGCGGCAATGAGCCTTTTCAGGGGCTTTGCAGACGATTTGCCCCTGATGACATGGCTTAATGAAAAAATCTTTCCCGCAGAAGCAAAATTCGTTGATGAGGAATTTGTGTACATGGGAACACTTCTCGCTGCATGGGAAATGGTGAGATCAGGAACCACTGCATTCTGCGACGGCTATTTTTTTGAAGATCATGTGGCAAAGGCTGCAAAAGAAGTAGGCATACGCGTGTGGCTGGGAGAAGGAATACTTGACTTCCCTACCCCTTACATAAAAGACCCGTCAACCACTATCGAGGCTGTGAGGGCTCATATAGAGCGATGGAAGAATGACCAGCTCGTAAAGACAACGGTGTTTCCACATGCAACATATACCTGTGCGCCGAAACTATTACAAAAGGCGTATGCTCTTGCAGAAGAATACGACCTCATATATCAGATCCATCTGAGCGAAACAGCTGGTGAGGTTTCCCAGGTAAAGGAAAAGCATTACAAGTCGCCGGTAGAACACCTTGATTCGCTCGGCTGCCTCTCAGAAAGAACGCTTGCCGCGCATTGTGTGGCATTGAGCGAACATGACATCGAGATCCTTGCAAAAAGAGGGGTTTCTGTAGCACATAATGCAGAGAGCAATATGAAACTCGCCTCAGGGATCGCGCCCATACCTGAAATGTTAGAGGCCGGCATCAATATCTCGATCGGCACTGACGGGTGCGCAAGCAACAACAATCTGGACATGATCGGCGAGATCTCAACTGTTGCAAAACTGCATAAGGTTGCAAAGATGGATGCAACTGTCATCGATGCGCCTACTGCGCTTTCCTTTGCAACGATCAACGGCGCCAAAGCGCTCAGATTTGACGGCGGGACATTGCACAAAGGCGCTCCTGCTGACGTGGTAGTCCTTGACGGGTCTGCGCCAAACATGGTTCCTGTGCATAACCCTGTATCGAGCGTGGTGTATTCAGCGAATGGACCCAATGTCAAAGACGTGGTGATCAACGGCAAAGTTATTGTAAAAAATGCAAAAGCAACCACTATTGATGAAGAAGCCATGCTCAAAGAGTGGCGCAAGATCGAGAAGAAGCTGAATCATTCATTAATATAAGGCACAAAGATCCAAAGGCACACAGGCACAAAGTAAAAGCTAATACGTTTTATTGGTTCTATTTGTCTTATTGGTTAGGCTTGGCTTTTTCTCTTTAAAACAACAGAACAAATCCAACCAATCAGACCAATTCAACCATTTACTATTCACTACATTTAGCCCTTGAAACCAGAAAACTTGTATGCTAGAAAACCCCAACAAAATACACACGTTCGCCCAAAAGGTAAAGCGTTGGTGTCCTTCAAAAGAAGGATTTGCCTTACCGGGAACGGAGGAAAAACCAGAAAGGAGAAAGTATGTCAGCAGTAACAATGAAACAATTACTAGAGGCAGGGGTGCATTTCGGCCATCAGACCACACGCTGGAACCCCAAGATGGAGCCATATATCTTTGGCTCGAGGAACGGCATCCATATCATTGATCTTCAGAAAACCGTAAAGCTCTTTGATGTGGCTTGCGATTTTATCAGGGAGTCAGCAGCAGCAGGCGGCAGGCTTCTTATGGTGGGCACAAAGAAACAGGCTCAGGACAGCATCGAGGAAGAGGCTGGAAGATGCAAAGCCTTTTATGTCAACTACCGCTGGCTGGGCGGCACCTTAACCAACTTTACCACTATAAAGAAAAGCATTGATCGCCTGAAAAATCTGGAAGCATCTATTGATAACGGGGCTATTGAAAAATACCCTAAGAAAGAGCAGCTTCACTTGAAAAGATCCAAGATCAAGCTGGACAGGGCATTAAGCGGAATCAAGGACATGACCCGCACACCGAATATCATCTATATAGTCGATCCCTCAAAGGAATACATAGCAGTGCAGGAGGCGAAAAAACTGGGCATCCCTGTGGTTGCCATCGTGGATACCAACTGCAATCCCACCCCGATCGACTATGTGGTGCCGGGCAACGATGATGCGATCCGCGCCATAAAACTCTTCACCTCAAAAATCGCAGATGCATACCTCGAAGGCATTGCCGTATATGAAGAGAAGATGCAGGTAGAGGCAAAAGAGGCTTCTGAAGAAACAGCAGTAAAGGAAACCCGCCTCGGCAAAGGTCTTGATGAAGAAATCGAGATTATAGTCAAGGACAGCGACCTGGAAAAATATGGGGATCTCGAAGAAGATCTCAAAGATAAAGAAAAAGTTGAAGAAGTAGAAGCATAAGAAATCGGAGGTATAACCGTGAGTATATCAGCTGCAGATGTAAAATCATTGAGAGAAAAAACCGGCGTAGGCATGATGGACTGCAAGTCTGCGCTTGAAGAGTGCAAAGGCGACTTTGAAAAGGCAATAGAACTCTTAAGAAAAAAAGGCATTGCTGTTGCGAAAAAGCGGGCTGAAAAGACTGCTTCGCAGGGCACCGTGGCATCATATATCCATATGAACGGAAAAATAGGCGTGCTGGTCGAGATAAACTGCGAGACCGATTTCGTGGCAAAATCAGACAACTTCAGAGAATTCGTAAAAGACATCGGCATGCACATTGCTGCAAGCAACCCATCATGGCTCAGCAGAGAAGATGTACCCCCTGCCGCACTTGAAAAAGAAAAAGAGATCTTAAAAGAGCAGACACTCAAAGAGGGAAAACCCGAGAAAGTGGCGGAAAAAATCGTAGAGGGCAGGATAAAAAAATTCTACAGTGAAAACTGCCTGCTCGAACAGCCGTTTGTAAAGAACACGGATCTCTCAATCGAGCAGTGCCTTAATGAACTGATCGGCAAGACCGGCGAAAAATGCGAGATCAGACGCTTTGCGAGATTCCAGCTTGGAGAAAAAGCTTAAGACCGTGGCCAAATATAAAAGAATCCTCCTCAAATTAAGCGGCGAGGCACTCGCTGGCGAGCGAGGCTATGGGATTGACGACAAGATCATATCCTTGATCTGTGCTGCGATAAAAGATGTGCACAAAAAGGGCGTGCAGATCGGAATCGTGATCGGAGGAGGAAACATCTTCAGAGGCCTCTCGGGCAAAAAGATCGTTGACCGGGTGAATGCCGATTACATGGGCATGATGGCAACTGTGATAAATAGTCTTGCTCTGCAGGGAACATTCAAAACTCTGGGCGTTGAATCCAGAGTTCTGAGTGCGCTTGAGATCAAAGGCGTTGTAGAGCCTTTTGCAGTAAGCCAGGCAATCAAACATCTTGATGAGAAAAAAATCGTAATATTTGCAGGCGGCACAGGCAATCCATTCTTTACGACCGATACTGCTGCTGCCCTGCGGGCACTTGAGATAGAAGCAGATGTACTAATTAAATGCACAAAGGTGGACGGCATCTATGATAAAGATCCTGTTACCAGCCCTGATGCAAAATTCTTCAGAGAGCTGACCTATGATCAGGTCCTGGTCAAAGACTTAAAAGTTATGGATGCAACTGCCATAAGCTTGTGCCGTGAAGGAAACCTCACAATAAGGGTTTTGAGCATAAAAGATCCGAAAAATCTGAAAAAAGCCATTGAAAATGAACGTGTTGGCTCTATTGTCAGGAGGAAATCCCATGGTAAATGATGTATTGAACGGGTTGAAGCAGGACATGGAAAAAACAATCAGCTCACTCAAGCATTCCCTTATGAAGATACGCACAGGAAGGGCTTCTGTCGGTATCTTAGACGGGATCATGGCAGAATACTACGGCACCCCTACTCCGCTCAACCAGCTTGCCACACTTGCAACACCGGAACCGCGGCTTATCAGCATCCAGCCCTGGGACAAGGAAGCGTTAACTGCAATTGAAAAAGCCATTCAGAAATCAGACCTCGGACTGACGCCGATCAACGACGGTAAGATAATTCGCGTGCCGATCCCGCAGCTCACTGAAGAGAGACGAAAAGACCTATGCAAATCAGTAAAGCGGCTTGCAGAAGAATTCAGAGTTGAGATCAGAAACCACAGGCGGGATGCAAACGCCATGCTCAAAGATTTGGAAAAAGAAAAAGAAATCAACAAAGACGATCTTGATGGTGGCCTTGCAAAGGTTCAAGATTCCACTGATAAATTTATAAAAGAGATCGATACAATAAGTGCAAACAAAGAAAAAGAGATCATGGAGATCTAAAAGCGATTAGCTGTCGGCTGATTGCTGAACATTATAGGCAATCTCTTTCTTAGTTTTTTATCCTGGTTTCAATACCCCATACTTTTTTCAATTCTTCACAGCGATCAAGAAGAAGTCTCATATAATCGATCTCAAGTTGTACCATGTCCTCATCTTTGTCATTAAGCCATACTGCAAGCCAGGCAAAACGAACTGCAACAATAGTTTCGAAAAGAAAATTCCAACTTGTGCTGCAAATAGAACCGCTTTCTCGCAGGGTATGAACAAAATTTATCACCAGTTCTGCCCCAAGGCTCTCGGGATCTTCTATCCCCACGCATCCAATCATGTTCGCAATATCGTAAATCTCCGGCTTATATCCGCAGAACTCCCAGTCAATCACAGCCCGGATATTGTTTTCTGCCCAGATGACATTCAATGGATGATAATCTCCGTGACAGAATACTACTGGAATAGCATCATGGTTGCTCATAAAACCCTGCTCAAGAAATAAAATAACAGGCTTTATCTCCTCATATACATCCGGCCTGTGTACAATAAGCTTTTTGACAAAGTCATAGATATAGGCTTTGATCGAGAAATCCGGTTCGAATGAAGGTATACCCGATGATTTTTCTCTTAACTCCAAAAGAAATTTTGCCAGAGCAGAACCCCTCCAGCCATCATAAACATATTGAGGCCTCTGTAAAGATACTCCCTCAATGAATGGACCGAGTTGCCAGTAAGTATGATTAATTTCTTCAACATATTTCCCATTCCTTGAAAGCAAATACCGATATGCTCCGTATAGATCTTTTTCAAAAAGAAATTCCAAGGTCCTTGCGATGTTTACTTTTCGTATAACAGCGGCCGGAGCTATGTTTTCCAGGACATATGATTTGTCTTTGCTCTTTATTGCAATGCGGAAAAGACTGCGTTCCGGGCTTCCCTGAAGTGAAATTTCAGGATGAATAGATATCTCCTCCAGATTCCATTTCTTTGCCACATCCCGTATAAACATATCATCAATCATGATTTTTTCCTTAAACAATGATTACTTAGAAACAATCAGAAAAAATATCTGGAGAGATAAATTCAAGCCAAATGCTGAACTCTAAAGATCCTACGCCATCTCTTCTGCAATTTTTCTCGCTGCTTCAATTGGATCTGGTGCATCTTTGATCGGACGGCCGATCACGAGCAGATCTGCGCCTGCATCAATGGCACCACGCGGGGTTGCAATACGCTCCTGATCGCCTTTTGCAGCGCCAACGGGCCGTATGCCTGGCGTGATCACGAGAAAGTCTTTTGGAATATTAGGCCTTACAGATTCAAGATCCGCAGGAGAGCATACAATCCCATCCAATCCACATTCTGATGCAAGCTTTGCCAGGGAGATCACCTCATCCTTTAATGCTTTTCCTATACCAACATCAACAAGATCATCCTGCCCCAAAGATGTCAAAACAGTCACACCAACGATTTTTGGCGGCGTTATGCCCAGGATTTCTGCCTCTTTCTTTGCACTCTGGCTGGCAGCCTTTATCATTGCTTTGCCGCCCAGCAAATGTATGGTCATTATATCAAC
>JAGVNP010000254.1 GCA_020053185.1 Deltaproteobacteria bacterium
CAGATCGGGATTACAGGCGCTAATATTGCAGTTGCAGAGACAGGGTCTATTGTCCTGGTGGAGAACGAGGGCAATATAAGATTCTCAACCTCTGCGCCAAAGACACATATTGTACTCATGAGTTTGGAAAAAGTTGTTCCAACGCTCGCTGATGCAGCACATATGCTGAAACTTTTGACAAGAAGCTGCACTGGTCAGCGCATTTCTTCATATGTGTCCATGATCACAGGCCCCAAAAAGGTTCAGGAAATGGATGGGCCGGAAGAGCTTTATATTGTGATTGTCGATAACGGCCGCACAAAAATATATGCAGATGAGGTTTTGAGGTCGTCGTTGCGCTGTATCAAATGCGGTTTGTGCGCAGCAGTATGCCCTGTATACACAAAGGTTGGTGGCTATGCATACGGCTGGGTATATTCAGGCCCTATCGGCGCAATACTCAATCCGCTTCTTCTAGGCCTGGACAAGACAAGAGATCTCTATCATGCAACCACGCTCTGCGGTGCATGCAAAACTTCCTGTCCAGGTGGCGTTGACCTCCGCAATATATTTTTACACTTGCGGGAAAAAGAGATCTCTGGTGACAAGATATTTAATGCGAGCAAACCATCGCTCCTCAAAAGAATAATTTATCGACTTATGGCACGGGTACTTGCCAACCATACTCTTTATATTCTCTTCTTGAGACTAATGCGCATGGCAATGCCTGTTGCCAAAGGCAACACGGGAATTTCAGATAAGCTCTCAGGATGGGCTCAGTTCAGGGAGATCCCTGAGCCGAAAAAGTCATTTCGTGATCTGTATGGCAAAGGAGAGCAAAATGGATAGCCAAAAGAATAGAGAGACCATACTTAATGAATTGAAAAAATTTTCAAACCAGAGCGCTCATCCTAAGACGGAGTCAAAAACAGTTTCAAGCAACAGGGAAGAGCTTTACAATGGATTTTCTTTAATAGCAGGTACAGTCGGCGCAACTGTGCGTCGCGTCAAAAACAAAGATGAAGCGCTTGCCTCTCTTGCAGACATTCTTGTAAGTCTGAATGCGGGGTCAGCAGTGATATCCAACGACAATCTTGTAACGTCCGCCGGCATAGAGTTTTTTCTCAAAAGCAAAGATATAAAGGTTACAGCTGCAAAAGATAAGGCTATCCATCGCAACGAATGTTTTTCCAGCGATGTCGGAATTACAGGTGCAAACTATGCGCTTGCTGATACAGGAAGTTTAGTAATCAAGCACAGCACTGAGAATGAGCGCTTAACATCACTTGCTCCGCCGGTTCATATAGCGCTTGTTGATATCAAAAATATTTTGCCGGATATAGATTCATTAGTATCAGACACCAAAGTAATGCCAAGCGCCATGACTTTGATTACAGGACCAAGTATGACAGCTGACATTGCCCTGACTGCAACGCTGGGCATGCACGGGCCGAGGGCATTACACATAATCGTCATAGGATAGGGGGTATACATGAAGGTTTTGGGGCCAAATGAATTGTTACAAAATGTCATACAGAAAGATCTGTGCATAGGGTGCGGAGCCTGCATCTCGCTCTGCCCATATTTCAGATCATATAAGGGAAAGACAGCAATGATGTTTCCCTGCACCTTGGAAAAAGGAAGATGCTTTGCTTATTGTCCCAAGATCGAGGTTGATCTTGATGAGATCTCTCAGGCTATATTTGGCCGGGAGTATGAAGCAAACCCTCTGGGTTCTCACCGATCAGTGAAAATAGCAAAGGCAGGCACAAAGGTAGAAAAGGGCGCATTTCAGGCAGGAGGCGCTGTATCTGCTCTTATGAAATTTGCTTTTCAGAAAAAATACATTGATGCTGCTGTTCTGACAGACAAAGAAGGGATACTGCCTGTGCCAAAGGTAGTGAAAAGCGCTAAAGATGTGGTAAAAATGGCTTCTTCCAAATACACTGCATCGCCCACATTATCCGCCTTTAACCAGGCTGTAAAAGACGGGTACAAAAAGATAGGGATAGTCGGAACTCCGTGCCAAACGCTTTCAATTGCTCAGATGCGGATGAATCCAATGAGTGAGGCCGGTTTTTCAGATCCTACAGGTCTTGTGATCGGGCTTTTCTGTACATGGGCTCTTGATTTCAGATCTTTTGACGGATTTGTTTCGAAAAAAATGGATGTAACTAAAATCAGGAAAGTGGATATCCCGCCTCCACCTGCTGAGGTAATGGAAATCTATCTTGATAATAAAAAGAAGATAAAGATCCCGCTTGATGAGATTCGTAAGCTCGTGCCTGAAACATGCAGCTACTGTATAGACATGACCTCTGAGTTTGCAGATATCTCTGTTGGTGTGCTTGAGGGCAAGCCAAACATGAACACTCTCATCATACGCACAGAGCGGGGACAGAAGATCGTTGATGAAGCGGTAAAAGCAGGATTTCTTATTGTTAAAGATATTCCAAAAGAAAATCTCGATCATCTTTTAATTGCTGCCGGAAACAAAAAGAAGCGGGCATTCGCAAAAACAAAACTCAGTGGCCTGCTGAACAGTAATGATAAATCCTCTCTCAGAGTGGATACGAAAACAGCTGACAAGATCATTGGATAGGCGAGGAGGCATTTATGTCATATTTGATTGATAAAAAACAAGGTGCGCAAAACTTACTCATGGGAAATGAAGCGATTGTGCGCGGGGCGCTGGAGGCCGGAGTAAAGGTTGTGGCCGGATATCCCGGCACACCGTCTTCAGAGATCATAGAGAATCTTGCCAAGATCGCAAAGGAAATGGATATCTATGTGGAATGGTCGGTAAATGAAAAAGTCTCGCTCGAAGTTGCTGCTGCAGGGTCTTTTGCAGGTCTTCGCTCTCTGTGTGCAATGAAGCAGAACGGCGTAAATGTTGCATCGGATTTTCTGCTCCATCTTGCAGGCTCTGGCACACGCGCAGGCATGGTATTGATCCCCTGCGATGATCCAGGTGCTCTGTCCAGCGTAAATGAAGGCGAGTCGCGCTATTTTGCACGGCTGGTAGAAGTCCCGCTCCTGGAGCCAGGAGATTTTCAGGAAGCAAAGGATATGACCAAATGGGCGTTTGAGCTTTCTGAAGAGATCAGGAACCTGGTCATGGTACGCAGTGTAACAAGGATGTCTCATGCAAGTGGAAACGTAGTCTTCGGATCGCTTCCTGAAGGTAAAGCCCATGCAGAATTCAAATACAGCGGATTTATCCTTGATCCGATGGAAGGCGTGGTGATGAGCGCGCCTGTGGATTATAAACATATGATGCAGCAGGAAAAGCTGAAAAAGGCGCGGGAGCTTTTTGAGACATCGCCATTCAATACATACAGCGGTCCGGAAAATCCGGAACTTTTGATCATTACCAGCAGCGCATGCACGCTCTACAGCAGAGAAGCAATCAGCGTACTTGGCGTTGAAAACAGGGTAGGGTTGTTAAAGCTCGGTACTACATGGCCTCTGCCTCCGAAACTCCTAAAAAAATATCTGTCGAAAACAGACAAGATCATGATCGTTGAAGAAGTTCTTCCGTTCCTTGAGGAAAATATAAAGGTTCTTGCTGCCGAGATGGCATCTGAGATCGGCATCAAAAAGTTCTTTGCTAAGAACGAAGGGATTATCCCTACGGTAGGAGAGTTGAATCCCGAAATAGTCATCAATGCACTGAGCAAAGTGCTGGGTATCGAGTATAAAGCAATGCCTGATGACTATGCTGCTAAAGCCTTGGGTCTGGCATACACAAGTGCTCCTCCACGGGAACTGACGTTCTGCCCGGGATGTCCGCATCGCGCATCGTTCTGGAATATTCATAATGCATTGGAATTGGACGG
>JAGVNP010000136.1 GCA_020053185.1 Deltaproteobacteria bacterium
ATCCAGGATATTAATACTTTTCGGAACATTCTATCTTTTATGTTAGGGCTTATTTCTGCCAAATCAAGGTCTCTTTTTTTTAGGATAATCCGGGTTGAAGTTTGCAATAATGTTGTCCCTGGTGAATTTTATAAGGGATTCAATATCTTCACGTTTATATCCTGATGTATCAATAGGATCGCCCACCACCACCTCGATACGGCCTGAGTTGAATGCAAATACGCCTTTTGGCAGGATCTTTCTGCTGCCGTTCACTGTTATGGGCAAGATGGGCAATTGGTTTTCAACTGCCATTACAAATCCGCCTTTTTTGAATGCATGAATCTCACCATCTGCTGACCTGGTGCCTTCGGCAAAGAACATGACACTTGCGCCGCTTGGCAGACGTTTCAATCCCTCAGTGATACTTCCTATGGATTGTTTTGCATCTGCCCTGTCAATAAATATGTTTTTCGATGCCCAGAGCGCATACCCGAAAAGAGGCACCTTCCTCAGCTCTTTTTTTATTACCCACCTGAATTGTATGCCAAGCCTGGTTACAAGGGCCAGAATGTCAAAGTGCGACTGGTGATTTGAGATAATAATATATGACTGACCGGTTTTTATCTTTTCCTTGCCGCGGATTTTTAGTCTCACACCAGTGACAAAGAGCATGGCGTATGCCCAGATCTTCGATATAGAAAATGCCAGATTTCCGGTTTTGCTCAAAAAAGACGCAATTGTTATGGGAATAAACAATACAAGGGTAGCGATAATTGCCCAGAGACATATCCAAGCCACTTTGCACATTCGTATAAAGGCCATTTTTCACCTCACACTATGCAATAGTTGCCACTCTAATAGCACATATCCCTGTATATGCAAAATTGTTTTCTTAAAATTTATACTTGAAACATGGCATAAATCGTTTTATATACACACCATGACACAGACATCGGCAAACAGGTTTTTTGGGTATTATTTTTGGTATTTTAGGCAGATGCCGCCTGTAGGCTGATCTCTGGACAAAAAGAGACAAAGGCCGTGGGTGGCAAAAGCCCACGGCCTTTTTTATTTGTGGTTGTGGGCTTTACCCGGGGCCAAAATAGAGGAGGAGATATATGATTATATCAATGGAAAAAGGAGCAAGCAAAAAAAAGATCGAACATGTAAAGCACTTGATCGAGTCCTTTGGCTGCACTGCCCACATGAGCGAAGGCGCTGAGCGCACCATCATCGGAGTGATCGGCGACAAGCGCGACAAAGACCGGCTCACTATGCTGGAAGCCCAGCCAGGCGTTGAAAAAGTCATCCCGATCCTGACCCCATACAAGTTCGCATCCATTGAATCAAAACACAAACCCACAGTAGTCGATGCAGGCCTTGGCGTCAAAATCGGCGGTAAAAAGATTATAGTGATCGCAGGACCATGCGCAGTGGAAAACGAGAAGCAGATCTTCGATGTTTCTAAAGCCATCAAAGACTCCGGCGCACACATGCTTCGCGGCGGCGCATTCAAACCAAGAACCTCACCATACGCATTCCAGGGCCTCAAAGAAGACGGCCTCGTCCTTCTCGCCCGTGCACGCGAACGCTATCACATCCCTGTTGTCACCGAGGTCATGGATATCGCTAGCATCGAAGTTGTCTCCCAATACGCTGACTGCCTGCAAATAGGCGCGCGCAACATCCAGAATTTCCCTCTGCTCAAAATGGTTGGCAAAACCAAAATGCCCATTATCCTCAAGCGCGGCATGTCAACAACCATCGAAGAATTCATCATGTCTGCCGAATATATCTTATCAGAAGGCAACAGCAACGTAGTCTTGTGCGAGCGCGGCATCCGTACTTTCGAAACAGCAACACGCAACACACTAGATATCAGCGCAGTGCCTGTCCTCAAATCCAAAACCCACCTTCCTGTCATCGTTGACCCGTCACACGGCACAGGAGTCTCCAAATACGTCGCCTCAATGGCATGCGCAGCAATCGCAGCAGGCGCTGACGGCCTCATGATCGAAGTCCACCCAAAACCAGAAGAAGCACTCTCCGACGGCCCGCAATCCCTGCGTCCATCCGAGTTCAAAGAACTCATGGATAAATTGCGAAAAATTGCAGCTGCAGTGGACAGGGAATTGTAGGAGAAGGGTCGCTATCTCCCATCCCTCTTCCCCAGAAGAGGGCTAAACGCTACGCGTGCTAACGCACGCTCCGCAAAAAGTTCTTGCGTGATTTGCTTCACAACTCACGCAAACAAGCGCATCGCCTGCTTTGCAGGCGAACTGAGAGTTAGCTAAACCTCCTGTGCTTGACAAACAAATGCTATCACAATATCCTTTACTTTTATGACCATAAAAACATCTTTATATAAAGCCAAACTGGAAAAGATTATAAATTATTATGTAGTCTCTTTTGAGGTACTAGACATTGTGCCAGATATAATGAAATGGAGCGAAGAGCATAGAATTGAAGAAGATAATCCATGGCGTGCTGGAAAATGTGTACGTAATCTTGAAACTGGAAAATATAGAATTCTTCTGGCAGAAGAAATATCCTACGAGATGCGCCGATCGATTATCGGTGCTATGGAAATCCGAGGATTCAGTGATAGTGCTGATGTTTTGAATGATGAAGAAAAATTTTTGGTTCATCTCTTGCTGCACGAAATTGCACATGCTTTGCATAATGATTGGACAGAAGACGATTGTGATAAATGGGCATTTACAGAATTAGAACGTCACACGCGGTTAAATTCAAACGAAACTTAAAAATCCCCTCGAATCCGGCGAGAAGCGCAAGGAAAAATCCGAAAAGAGCAACCGTCTGAGCGCAGCGAATTGGTTGCGGCGGATTTTTTCTGAGCATCGCAGCGAACCCGTCAGGGCGGTTTCGTGGGGCGCCCTTTCTTTTCCTATTTCTTTGGGCGAGCAAAGAAATAGGAGGTAAAGGTGCAAAGAAAAGAACGGAGTTCATATATGTCATTCCCATGAAGCTTGTCCTCGACTCCGATCGGGGAATGGGAATCCAGTCTTTTTAAATAATTGTATGTTCTCTGGATTCCCGCCTCCGCGGGAATGACGGCTTATTGCGAGATTATCGATAATTTAGAATTCAAAAATCAACAACCCACACTTGTTATGGATCTCTGATTATTGTAGGATTAAATTGTTGAGTATGAAATACAATAAAAGGAGACCCGTATGAAGGAATTCAGTCTTCCTCAGCTTCACTGGTATGAGAAAAAAGATCTGGAAATAAGTTTTCCCGATGCATGGGATGTCAGCTATCTTCCTCCTGCTGGCGCAGATGCAAAGGCACTTTCCGACAGTGAGATTGGTCAGCTTATACGCAAGCCCATAGGGACAAAATGCATAAGCGAGCTTGCAAAAGGCAAAAAAGAAGTAGCCATTATATTTGATGATTTTTCAAGGATCACCCCGATAGGAAGCATAGCGCATCATGTTATCGATGAGCTTCATGCAGGCGGGATCAAAGATGACCAGATACGTTTCATATGCGCGCTCGGCTCACAC
>JAGVNP010000206.1 GCA_020053185.1 Deltaproteobacteria bacterium
ATGTATGAAAAATGGCAACGAGGAGACAAATCAAAAGGCGTAAGGTTCAAGGTGTAGGGCTTAAGGTTTGTGGTTCAATGTCATTAATTATGAATTAAATGGTTCGTAATGCGTAATTCGTGATTCGAAATTCGTAATCTTCTCCTTAACCTTACACCTTAAACCTTGAACCTTAATCCCATTTTTGCATTTTCTTATGTCTTGCGCATAAGGATAGTATCTGCTAAAGTCTTTTATTCAAGTACAACAAGAGGAGCTATTATTGAAAAGATTTATATACATCTTGATATTTGCTGCATTGATAGGCGGATGTTCTGATACAGATCCTGAGATTACAGAGACCAGCATATCAGATAGTGCTCCGGTCATCGGCCAAAGGATTTTGCTCCAGGTGGATTGCCTTGGCGATAACTATCCTTTTCAATTCCACTGGACTGTAACTGACGGGGAATTGGAAGATGACAATGATGAGGAAGAATACTACTGGACTTACTGGATAGCGCCTGCAACAGAGGGAGTCTATACCGTATCCTGTACGGTTACAGATGATGAAGATCATTCGACGACTACGACCTTTGAGATCAGTGTGGGGGACAGAGGTGATGACGGAGTAGCGATTGAAAAATTTGATAATGCACTATGCATGGCAAAATACAGACTTGCCAAGCTTGGCGGGATCAGGATTGCATTGCTTGATGATAATATTCAATATCTTTCTGCAGATAGTAGTAGCGAGATCGAGTGGGGAGATGAGTATGAGTTTGATGCTATGGCCATACAGGGAAGCACATCTTCGATCCTTCAGACTATCTGGGGCGCTGTCTATGATGGTGTTGATAGTTGCTCTCTCTACTACTATTCTGGTGAGACTGGAAGCATTGAACTCGTTGACGAAAATAACAATGACACACCATATAATACCGGAACCGTGAATGACATGGAATTTGATGATAATGGTATTTTATGGATAGGCGCGGACAACGGATTGTACAAATATAATACTACATCCGGTAGCACGACCTGTACGCCGGTTGCTCTGAGCGGAAAATGGGTAAATGACATATATATTGGAGACCTGACCCTTGCGGCAACAAGTTCAGGAATATACGAATATGATAACGGAACATGGTCAGCAATGGGGGCTCCATATGACGCTACAACATATGCAGTGACCGAGGGTACAAGCGGAGTTATCTGGAGCATTGTGGATGAGGGTGATGGTAAAAAAGTTGTGAAAGGTGGAGACACAATATTGGGGAGTCAACCTGATTCTGTTGCAGATAGCATAGATATCGATCTACTCAATCGTATCTGGTGTGGAAAATATTACTGGACTGGAACTGAATGGCTAAACCCTACAGGAATTGAAGATCCTGTAATTATCACGGAATCTCTGGTAAGCCCGGAAGGGTTGCTATATCTTATTTCTGAATCAGACGAGTTGTATAGCTGGTAGACATAAAATAATTCTTAGTTTTGAGTTTTTAATTTTGAGTTAAGTCTTTCGGCTAAACCCTATTGCCTTAACTCTTCCTCTCGTTACTTGTTACTCGTCACTATTTACTGCTTACCGTTTACTCCCCTCTTCCTTCACTTTAACTTTAAACCTCTTCTTATGCCATAGCCATGCGCTTGAAATGATCTGTTCCAGGTTGGCAAATTTCGGTTTCCACGCAAGCACATTTATTGCCTTTTTAGAGCTTGCAACCAGAACAGCAGGATCGCCGGGTCTGCGAGGGCCCATCTGGGTTTGGATTTTTTTGCCTGTGACAGAGGCTACCCCTTCGATTACTTCTTTTACTGTGTAGCCAAGGCCATTGCCCAGATTGAAGATATCGCTTTTTCCCCCTGATGCAAGGTAGTCAAGGCTAAGTATATGCGCATCAATGAGGTCGCACACATGTATATAGTCCCTGATGCATGTGCCGTCCTTTGTGGGCCAGTCATTACCAAAAACTGTAATAGACTCTTTTCTTCCTAATGCTACATCCAGCACAAGAGGGATCAAATGGGTTTCCGGATTATGATCCTCGCCAATGGTTGCATCAGGATGCGCACCTGCTGCATTGAAATAACGCAGAGATACAAATTTTATCTTTCCCGACCTGTCAAGATCTTCCAGAATTTTTTCCACCATGAGCTTTGACATGCCATAGGGATTTGTAGGTGAGGTTTTTGCATTTTCTTTTATTGGAATCTCTTTGGGCTCACCATAAACTCCTGCAGATGAAGAATATATGAATTTGTCTATGCCCGATGCGCACATAGTTTCTATCAGGCTTAGAGTGCTGGCTACATTATTTTTGTAATAAGAAAGGGGTTTCTGAACAGATTCGCCTACAAGGGAAAATGCGGCAAAGTGCATTACAGCATCGATCTTATGGCGGGCAAAAATCTTTGAGAGCAGGACTGTATCAGCAATATCACCTTCATAGAATGGATAATCGGCAGCGAACTCCTGGTGCCCTTTTGCTAGGTTGTCTATGCAGACTGTAGAGTGTCCTGCCTTATTAAGCTGTTTTAGAGCATGAGATCCGATATATCCGGCTCCGCCAGTGACCAGTACTTGCATTTAGCGTCTCCAGAGTGCCCTGTCCTCGACAAAATTACCCCCATCTAGTCTACCTAACCTGGTATCCGAGTTAATTGCGAGAGTAATATCACCTGATTGAGATCCTTTGGGCACTGCCCTGATAATATAGGTGGTGGCATCCTGTTGCAACACGCTTATATCGTAATAATCGCTAGGCTCATAAACGTTGTCGTTATCTGGATCAATAAGGCCGAAATTATCGATAAGGTACTCGATAGAGTTATAACTTCCCTTTTCAGTGAAGCATTTTTCTTCATAGAGTGCCACGGTCTGTAGTGCGGTCATTGCATCGCTTCTTCGCGCTTTTGTAACATAGCCTCTATAGATAGGTATGGCAATTGATGCCAATATCCCTATAATTGCCACGGTAATCATGAGTTCTGTCAGTGTAAAACCACGGTTTTTCATACTAAAAAACCTCCTTTTTCCTTGGATCATAGTTTATCCTATCGGCAGACAGGGCTCAATACAAAAATTGAGTACAAGGGTTCAATTGGTTGGATTTGTTCTGTTGGTTAAAAAAAGGGGGGCTAACCAATTCAACCAATAAGACAAATAGAACCAATAGAACGTACCATCCGTTACATTGTGCCTTTGCGCCAGGGATTGGCAAGCTTGCAGGAAGGAATTAAAGTTCTTGACATATAGAGTGAGCCTATATATTAAAGATCACCTTAGTCAAAATAATTCTGGGAGGAACAAAGAATAATGGCCAATCATCCTTCGGCCTTAAAGAGGCAGAGAGGTAATAAGAAGAGAAATCAGAGAAATGCAAGCTGTAAATCTGCCATAAAAACTCATGTTAAAAAGACCATAACGTCCATAGAAGAAAAAGATTCAGTTGCTGCCAAGGCGAGTTATAAACAGGCAGTTGCCAAGATCGATAGTGCGGTAACCAAAGGCACTCTGCACAGAAAAACTGCATCAAGAAAGATTTCCAAGCTCACAAAAAAGATAAACAGCCTTGCCGCATAGGCTCTGTTTTTAAGGAAGATCTCTTAAAAATCGTTCTTCTTTTCAGAAAGATGAGAGCTTATTGCATGGGTCATGGATGCAAAAGGATGCATGGCTCCTGTCTTTATCTCAATTTCTATTTTTCTTATATCCGATAAGAGTTTTCCCAGCTGGTGTAAGTTCCATAACGGCTTATGGGAAAGGATTTTCTCTTTGACATAGGGATTAATCTTCGGGGGTATTCCGGATGCATCCTTTGCCTTAAACACCTGGTAGTGAAGTATTGCCTGATTCTCAATCATATTTATAACCATCAGAGGCTCTAACCCTGCAAGCTCCAGTTCCTGAAGCTTTATAAGCGCAGTCTTCTTCTTGCTGAATAAAGCATCCAGAAAAGGAAAGACCGAGGCATCAACCGTCTTCATTGCAAGCAGTTCTACATCAGATGAGGTAATCATTTTGGATTGTCCTACGTATAGACATAGTTTGTCGAGTTCTGATGCAAGCAGCCATGTGTTTTGTCCTGTTATCTCGATCAGCATATAAACAGCGCCTGTGTCTATCTGGTTTCCTTTATCCTTTACCCTTTGCTGTATCCATGAGACCAGGGCATTTTTTCTTAGAGTGTCGAAATTCAGGACAGTTCCATTAGAAGATATGGCCTTGTTAAGTGTTTCAAACTTTTTCTTTCCCTCTTTTGCACTAACTTGCTCTTCTATTGTAAGAATAAGGGTTGTAAAGCGGGAAG
>JAGVNP010000039.1 GCA_020053185.1 Deltaproteobacteria bacterium
TAGCTGATCGTCAGACATGAGCAAAGTCAGGGAATTGTTGCTGTTAAGTTTGTCAGTGACAGTTTTAAGGTTATTGATAGTATCCACAAGAGATGTATAGAGCTCGTCATCAGTGACAAGTTTTCCAACTGTACCCTGTCCTGCGCGCACATCAGTCACCACAGCATCCAAACCCTGCGCAATATCCCCGAGCTGCGTAATAAGCACATCCAAAGATAATGGCACCTCTACATTTGTAAGAACACCATCCTTGGGGATAAATTCCGATGCCTTGCCAGGAGCAAGGCTGATAAAACGGTCTCCAACTACGCCTTTGGTGCCAAGAGATGCAATGGTATCAACAGGCAGCTTGACGTCTTTATAAATGGCTGTATGAACTACTGCAGAATAATCCCCATTAAGAGAGATATCCTTGACGCTTCCCACCTTTATTCCGGCAACCTCTATTGGTGCTCCGACCTTCAATCCTTCTATATTGGGAAATATCATAGAGATCGGGTACGTGTCTTTTCTGTTGTTCGTATTTATCTCTCCGATCTTCATGGAAAGCACAATAAAGATAATGATAATAAAGAAGACAAAGACTCCTACTTTGAGCTCAGTACTCATAGTATGACTCCTTTCAGAAGCTTATTATTTGAGAGTATCAGAACCGCCCTGCTTCTGCAAGTTATCGATCTTCTGTTTTAATGACAAGTTTTCCTGCTCGTTCAATTGAGAGGCTTTCAAATAATACTCTAAAGCCTTTTCCTTTTGCCCAAGACTGAAAAGCACATCGCCCATGTGTTCATTTATTATCGGATCATCGCCTGTCTTTTGCAATGCGCGTTCCATGTAGGTGAGCGATTCCTGGAACAGGCCAAGTTTATAGAGCACCCACGCCATAGAATCGATTATGAACCCATCATCAGGCTTCAGAGAAAGCGCTTCCTCAATCAGGCCTCTGGCCTCATTTAAATTTTTACCCATATCAGCCCATATGTAGCCCACGAAATTAAGGAGATGTGGATCATGCGGATATTTTTTGAGGGCATCTTGAGCAACAGCAAGGCCTTCTTCCCGTTTTCCGCTCTCCTCGAGCATATTGGTAAGCCGGTAGATGATCTCTCTGCATGTCTCGCTCTTTTCCGAATAGACCAACCCTTCTTTCAGGATCTTTATAGAGTCTTCGGGTTTTCCCATGTCTTCGAAAATAGATGCCTTAAGCAGGATCACATCACATAAAAATCCGTCTTGAACAGTAATTTTGTCCAAAGCCTGTAACGCCTTATCCCATTGACTGAGTCCTGCATGGGCCAGGGCAATATAGTAATAGTCTTCATCTGCGAGGGTATCCTGATCCTTCAATATTTTTAAAGCCTCTTCATACATACCCTCGTGAATTTCAAGGAGCACAAGCCTGTAAAGTACTTCCTGGCTTGGATTTTCATTGTTTAGCCTTTGTAACAGCTTGAGGGCATCGCCATACTTGTCCTGAGATGCGTAGATATCGGAAAGTCCCAGGATAGCCACCGAAGAGACAGGATTCATCTTAAGGGCTTCGAGATAGGTCTGTTCTGCTGACGAACTATCACCCAACAACTGGTACACTCTGCCAAGGTCTTCATATGCAGGGCTGAAATCCGGCCATACCTTGATAAGTTCGACCAGATAGTTTCTGGCACTTATAAGATCGCCGCCGCCTATGCAAGCCTTAGAAAGAGCATAAAGAATTACGTTGTCATCTTTATACGACTCTAACGTTTTTTCCAGGATACTACGGGCACCTTTGAAATCACCAAGGTACATTTTGATATTGGCTAAAAAAACAGCAAGCTCTTTATTGTCTGGCTGATTTGATAACACCTTTTCTATATCTTTTATGGCAAGAACCCACTCGTCTCTCTCGGCATATATTCTTGCTCTAAGCTCTAATGCCTCATTTGAATAGGTTCCTTCATTGATCACCTTTTCTATAAGTGCCAATGCATTGTCAGTATCGTTTTTTACATAAAATATTCTCGCCTGCTGCAGCCATGCATACGGATCGTTAATCTGGGAATAAAAATTCAAGGCAGTCTCAGCATCTCCCTGGTTCTGCGCATATCTCGCATACATCATGAGAAGGTATGGATTTTTGGTCTTCAAAGGATCTGAAGAAGATACAGGGGTAATGCTACGCAGGGAAGCGCAACCCATTACAATCACAGGAAAGATGAATACAATTAATTTAGCATATCTTGGTTTTCCCAATTTTCAGCATCTCCTTTACTGCTTTCCCTGGATCTGGTTTCCCAAATATCGAAAATCCCGCAACAAACACATCTACTCCTGCATCAAGAAGCGTTTTTACATTTGTAGTATCCACCCCGCCATCGACTTCGATCAGCATATTGCGGCGTCATCTCAGTTCTGCTGCTTTTTTGATTTTAGGTATCACAGAGGGAATAAACTTCTGTCCGCCAAAACCCGGGTTTACGCTCATTATCA
>JAGVNP010000185.1 GCA_020053185.1 Deltaproteobacteria bacterium
AACATTGTTCTTCCTTCAACCAATGCCTGCAGTTCTTCCATTGTACTATCTTCCTGAGGCGGGATGAATAATCTGGCCTTGGGTGCTTGCAGGGAAGGCTCCACTGTATTTGTTTTGATGGGTTTTACCCCTCTCATGGCCGAGGCAAAGATATCATCCTCTTTAATTGCAGGAGTCTTTTTGGGCTCTTTCTTTTTCTCTGCTGGCGATATCTTTATGTTTTTGAGAGCCTCAAATGGTGTATGAAAACCATCTTTTTTCTTCATTGTATTATCCTAAGTAAAAAAATGGCCCACTCAATTAGGTGGTAGTGGGCCCAAAAAGGAGGTCTATAGCTTTTTTGAGATGAGCTATAGTGTTGAGCGCTTTATATTTCTATATTTTCGCCTATGTCAAATTGAATTTATTTATGATATTGATAGATAAAGATAAATGTGACTACTCGCGTAGTCAGGCTGAAGTTGTTTAGACTGAAGGCTTGAAGGAGTCAGAAGTGCACAACCACCGTACTTTGGCTTAAAACAGCTAGTTCTTACGCCAAGCATGGTTTCAAAATGCGGCTGCATTTTCGCTTTTTCCTAACAGTCTTCAGCCTAATCCACCTGAGTAGTTACAAATAAATATATTAAGGAGTGTGGGAAGCATGAACATTCATCAAGTAAAGATATTCTATGTGACTGCCCAGACATTGAGCATTACAAAGACTGCAAAGCAATTAAACCTAACTCAGCCGTCGATCAGCATACAACTAAAAGCCCTTGAGGACGATCTGAACGTGAAATTATTTGATCGGGTAAAACAAAGGCTTTTTCTTACAGACGCAGGCAAGCTTTTTTATAAGTATGCAGAAGAAATGCTCTCGTTAATGGATAAGGCAAGCTCTGTCATCGATGCCTTTAAAGCCGGCAGCGCAGGTAGGCTTTCCATCGGAGCATCAAGCACCATAGGTCTCTACGTATTGCCCCAATATATAGCCGAGTTCAGAAATAAATTTCCCGATGCGGGCTTTTCCATTTCTATACTTAACCGGGAAGAGGCAATGAGAAAATGCCTAGCAAACCAGCTTGATTTTGCATTTGTTCAGTCGCAGGTATTGCATAGAAGCCTTGATTCAAAGTTTTTCTTTAGGGATGAGTTGATCGCAGTATGCTCCCCGGGTAATCCTGTATGCAGAGAGACTAAGCTAAGATTCAGGTCGCTCGAAAAAGGACTGGGAACATTAGTGCTTCGTGAGGAGGGCTCTGAGATCGGGGATCTTGTTATAGACAGGCTTGGAAAACTGGGAGTGAAGCTGGATTCAATGGTTGATATCAATACCACGGAAGGAATAAAAAAATTAATTGAAGCCAACCTGGGCATAGGCATAGTATCAAAGATCACAGTGGATAAAGAGCTTAAGGACGGGATTCTCGTCAGCCTCGATATTCAGGGGTTTGCATTGAAAAGAGATTTTTACATAGTCTTCAACAAGAACCGCAAGTTCTCCCCTTTGATGGGAAATTTTTACGAGTTTATTGCCTCGAAAATTTCCACTCACGTATCATGATGCATTTGAACCGTGGTGACAGGAAATGGGATCTCAATGCCTTCTTGATTGTATCGCTTATGAAGTCGCTTGATAAATTCATGCTGGATTAAGTATTGATCCACCACATCGCCTGCACGCATGATTACTGTGAAATTTATGCTGAAGTCGCCAAAAGCGTGGTAGCGTATTAGTGGCTCAAAAGTGGTGAGGCCTGCTGTATCTTTCATAACCTGTCTTGCCACATCCCTGGTCACTTCTTCCACCTTTTCTAAATCGCTTGTATAGCTCACACCCAGCTGTACCCTTACCACGCTCTCCTTTTGCAGAAGGTGATAGTTTGTAATTATGTTGTCCACGAGCTTTGCATTCGGGACTACTACCACATTGTTTTCAAGGGTTTTTATTATGGTATTTCTCCAGGTGATATCAGCCACATACCCTTCATGCCCGGCATCCAGCTTAATGTAATCGCCCAGCTTGACTTGTCGTGAGGCCAGTATCTGCATGCCTGAAAAGAGCTGGGTAAGCGTGGGCTGTATGGCAAGCGCGACCGCCAATCCGCCGATGCCCAAGGTGGTGAGCACGGGCGCGATTGAGATGCCTAGCGCCTGCAGGATCATGAGAGCGCCGATGACCAAGATCATGCCCTTCACAATGTTTGCAAGAAGAGTAGTAGTGGGAACTTTTTGTTGAGTTTTTTCCATATAAGACTGGATAAGATTTGTGGAGATCTTGATAAGAATCCAGGTAATAGTAATAATCCCAAGCACAACCAGAATCTTATCGATAGCCCCTTTGATAGAAGGGGGAAGGTTTGAAAAATGCGTAGCAGCCGAGACACCCGCCATCCCGAACCATAAGAGCATTGCCTTTGAGAGCGCTTTAATGAAATCGCCATTCCATTTCAAGCCAGTCTTTTTTATAAGTGCCTGCAGATAGGAGGTAAGCTTTCTTTTTATCACCATTCCTATGATGAAAAAGATGAGCAATATGCCTAAAAACAACAGCACAGGAAAAATATCCACGTTTACATCCATATACTACCTCACGTTTTAATTTTGCATAAAGACTATATTTTTGCAGAAGATCATACAATGATTGATGGCTATTATCAACTGGCTGTACTTAATGATGTAACGCTAAAAGGGTTAGGCTGTTTCATAATCAATGATGATATCTCCGCTGAGGTGCTCCTGCTTTTTTCCTTCTACCTCTATGATGAGATGGCCGTCCATAGAAAGATCAAGGATCAAGCACTCCTTGCCAGCTTCTGTATGTGCTTTGCTGCCAATGATGTTGCTGCTTTTCAGAAACGCATCCCGCACAGGACCAAAGCCGCTGCTTGTATAAAGAGAAATCCATTTATCTAGGCTTATCAGAATTTTGTTTCGTATATCCTCGATGTTGAATGAATTACCCGATGCGAGTTTTAGAGATGTTGCCTTGCTGGAAATATCATCGGAAAAAAAATCCTGATTGATATTTACGCCGATCCCTATTGCTGTTACGCAATCTTTTGTCTCACACAAGATTCCGCACACTTTTTTGCCGCGTATCAGGATATCATTCGGCCATTTTATTTTCACATCATTTTTTTCAACAAGATGAGACCTTTGCACAATTGTTTTTTTGTCAACTGCCCCCTCACCTTTATCCTCTCCCCCTGGGGGAGAGGGAGGGGTGAGGGGGGATTGTGCAAAGGTCTCAAGATCTGCAATTGTCTCATGAACAGCCACGCCTGTGATAATGGGATATTTGGCGTCTACTTGTGCAACAGTAATGGTCATGTACAGATTCTGCCCTTTGGGTGAAAACCATGACCTGCCCCTGCGGCCTCTGCCTGCGGTCTGTTCTTTTGCCACCACCACAAGGCCTGATCTCTTTGCCGCAAGTGCATAGAGGTTTGTAGAATCTATGCTGTCGAACTCAATAATCTCTTTTGCAATTGCTGTGTCAGGAAGACTCATTGAGTATGGACCGTACATGCAAAAGCTTTGAGAGTTTTTCTTCAAGCTCGGCCTTTATCTGGGTCTGCTCTTCAACAATATCCGGGTCAGCCTTTTCCAGGAAGCCTTTGTTGGAGAGCTTTTTGTTCTTTGCCTCAAGATCGATCTCGATCTTGGCAATCTGCTTGTCCAGCCGCTCGATCTCTTTTCCGATATCAATGATGCCTTCAAGCGGCACATATATTTCTATGCCTCTTGCAATGGCAAGAGCGCTCTTCTTTGGCCGTGGAGCATCTTTTGAGATAAAGCTAATCTTTTTTACCCGGCCAAGCGTGGTGATAAATGATGAGTTTCCTTCAAGTAGATGTTTTTCATTATCAGATGAAACCCTGATCACCACCTCTATATCAAGCGACGGCGTGATATTCGTCTCTCCCCTGATATTGCGTATACCGGAGATCACCTCTAGTATGGTTTCCATCTGGTTCATCTCTTCAGGAAAATCCATCTTCGGATTTTTCTTCGGGTATTGTGCAATAACGATCGATGCACCTTTTTTGCCAGGCAGCACCTGCCAAATCTCTTCAGTTACAAACGGGATGATCGGATGGAGCAGCTCTAAGATATTTTTCAGCACAAACCACAGCACCCATTTTGCTGATTGAGCCTTATCTGTGGCAAGCATGGGCTTTGAGAGTTCAATGTACCAGTCGCAGAATATGTGCCAGGTAAAGTGATACAGGATGTTTGCTGCATCATTGAACCTGTAGCTATCGAGTGCGCCTCTCATCTCTTCAATCGTGCGGTTTAACTCTGAGAGTATCCATTTGTCTGCAAAC
>JAGVNP010000281.1 GCA_020053185.1 Deltaproteobacteria bacterium
TAAATCAAGAGCCCTTGTGTATCTTGGTCTATTGGCAAGCATAGTGGCGCTTTGTCTCTGTTTTGTTCCAGGGATCGGAATTACTGCCGGTCATGCAAAGAGATGGGTGAGACTTCCCGGATTCAGCCTTCAGGCATCAGAGCTGGCAAAGATGGCTCTTATCTTTTTTATCGCGCATTTTTTATCGCGCAAAGAAAAGGCGATAGAGGATTTTTCTGTAGGAGTACTTCCCGTTCTTATCATTACATGCGTAATAGGCCTTCTGATATTTATTGAACCGGATTTTGGTACTGCTGCGCTCATCATTATGTGGGCAGTAATAGTGCTTTTTATCGCAGGCATGAAAATAAAGCACCTTGGTATTATGGCCGGAATAGGTATCCCTTCAGCAGCTCTTCTTTTACTTGCGGCGCCTTACCGGAGAAACAGGATTCTCGCGTTTGTAAACCCGTGGGATCATATGCAGGACATAGGCTACCAGATAATCCAGTCTATGGTCGGGTTTGCGAAAGGCGGAATTTTTGGTGCTGGCCTCGGAGAGGGTACGCAGAAACTTTTCTATTTGCCTGCACCTCACACTGACTTTATATTTTCTGTTGTAGGAGAAGAACTAGGCCTATTGGGGATAATCATAATTCTTGTGCTGTTTGGCATATGGCTATGGAGGGCATTCTCTATTGCAATTGCAACAAACGATTCATTCGGATTCTACCTGGTCATTGCATCTGCTTCCCTTATAGGGTTGCAGTCAATTATCAATATGGGCATGAGCATGTCTCTGCTTCCTACTGTTGGGGTTGGGCTTCCTTTTATCAGTTACGGAGGCTCATCCATGCTAATGGTGGCTGTTGTATCCGGTCTTATTCTCTCTGTTTCAAGGAGAGCCAGACTATGAAGATAATTGTTACTGCAGGAGGAACAGGCGGACACGTAATGCCGGCTGTTTCGATTGCAGGCGCCATAAGAAAAAAACGACCTGATGCAGAGATATTGTTTATTGGTACTGACAGAGGTCTGGAAGAAAAAGTTGCAAAGGCAAATGATCTGCGTTTTTATGCTCTTAAAGCAGCCGGCATAAAAGGCAAAGGAATAAAGGATCTTTTTCGCGCAGCCACGATCAATATAGGAGCTTTTTCAAAGGCCTTAAAGATTGTAAGAGATTTCAGGCCTGATTGGATTATCGGCGCAGGAGGATATGTCACAGGCATGGTGGTTCTTGCCGGTCGGCTTGCAGGCAGCCGCTGTGCAATACAGGAACAAAACATTCTTCCAGGGCTTACCAATAGAATACTTTCTCATCTCTCACAAAAAATATTTTGGCATTTCCTGATACTAGCAGGGTTTTCCCAAAGGAAAAAGTGGTTGTAACAGGTAACCCTATACGCAAGGATATTCTAAATGCAGAGATAGATGAGAAAAAAAGAGACAGTATTCTCATTATGGGGGGCAGTCTCGGGGCAAGGAGCATAAATACTTCAGCAGTTGAAGCACTTAAGATCTGCAAGCAAAAAGGGCTTGATCTTAAAGTGATACATTTGACCGGTGTTAACGATGTGAATTGGGTGGAAAAGGCATATGAAGATGCTGGTATACATGCAAAAGTATATGCATTCATGGATGATATGGTTTCCCTCTACAGACAAGCATGCCTTATCATATGCAGGACAGGAGGAATAACCTTGTCTGAACTTTCAGCCGTGAAGCTCCCTGCAATCATGGTGCCCTTTCCCAAAGCTGCAGATGATCATCAGAGAAAAAATGCAGAATATGTGGCAAGTCATGGCGGAGGATGGATTATATTAGATAACGAATTAACTCCTGATAGACTTGCTCTGGAGATTGGGCTAAGGATAAAAGACAGAGAAGGGCTCAAAAAAACTTCCATTAATATGGAAAAACTTTTTTTGGGAGATGCAGCTGACATAATAGCAGGAGAAATTATACGTGTTTAAGGGAATTACTAAGATCCATTTTATAGGTATCGGTGGCATAGGCATGAGCGGGATCGCAGAACTGCTGCTGAATCTCGGTTTTGAGGTTTCCGGATCGGATGTGGCAAATTCCGAAACTGTAGAGCGGCTTAAAAAACTCGGGGCAAGAATCAATATAGGACATAAAGCGGAAAATCTTGGATCAGCCCAGGTAGTTGTCTATTCTTCAGCCGTTGCTATTGATAATCCGGAATGCATGAAGGCAAAAGAAAAAGGGCTGCCTGTAATACCCAGAGCAGAGATGCTGGCCGAACTCATGAGGATGAAATACTCTATTGCAATTGCAGGAACCCACGGAAAGACCACCACGACTTCCATGCTGGCAATTGTGCTTGCAAAGGCTGGTCTTGACCCTACGGCAGTGATTGGCGGGAAACTAGATATATTTGATTCCAATGCGCGTCTTGGAGATGGAGAGATCCTTGTTGCTGAGGCAGATGAGAGCGATAAATCATTTCTAAAACTCTCTCCGATTATTACTGCAGTCACCAATATTGAAGAAGAACACATGGATTATTATCATGATCTTGATGATATCAAGGATACGTACACGGAATTTTTAAACAAGGTGCCTTTCTATGGTTTTAATATGTTGTGCATCGATGACAAAAATATTCAGGAGATCATTCCGAGGGTGAAGAGACGGGTAATCACATATGGATCTCTTCCCCAGGCGCACTACCGGTATGAGGCTCCCAGATTTAAAGGTCGTACCTCATGGTTCAAGGTATACAAGGGAGATAATCTCCTTGGTAAAGTCAAAATAGAAGTCCCAGGTCTTCATAATTGCCTTAATGCTCTTGCCGTAATAGGTATTGCCACGGAACTTGGTATATCCTTTGATTTGATACAGGATGGATTATCTGCTTTTTCGGGTGTGCAGAGGAGATTCCATGTCAGGGGTGAGGAAAAAGGCATAATGGTGGTTGATGATTATGGACACCATCCTACTGAGATAAAGAAAACGCTTAAGGCTGTCAAAACCGGATTTTCAAAGAGAAGGATTGTGGCTGTTTTCCAACCGCACCGATATACACGGACCAGGGATTTCTTTAATGCATTTATCGCAGCATTTGATGATGCGGATAAGCTCTATATCACAGAGATTTACCCGGCATCGGAAACTCCTATTGACGGGATATCCGGCTTAAAACTTTACGAGGGAATAAAGGCTCATGCGCATTCCAATATAGTGTATGTGGAAGACAAAAATCATATTCCTGAGAAATTGATCAAGGATATAAAGGATCAGGATATTGTAATATTTCTAGGCGCAGGCGATATATGGCGCCAGGGCATCAGGCTGCTGGAGATGCTTAAGTGAAGGAATTTAAAGGCATAGACGCAAAAAATCTAACCTCTATGCACTGCGGAGGGAAAATTGAGCGTCTTATCGAGGCAGATTCGAACGAGGAGCTTTTTGATCTGATATCCGGCCTTGATAAATTTTTTATCCTCGGAGCGGGATGCAATACGATATTTGAAGATGGAAGCATTTCTATGCCTTTGCTGCGGCTGGGGTCTTCATTTGATTTTATAGAAAGACAGGGCAACACCATTTATGCTGGCGCAGCCACTCCACTACCCAGAATCCTTGATTTTTGCATAAAAGAAGGACTTACAGGCTTGGAATTCATGGCCGGCATTCCAGGAAAACTGGGAGGAGCTTTATGCATGAATGCAGGGACAAAGGACGAATGGATTATGTCAAGAGTGGATTTCATAGAGATTGCAGATAGTAAGGGTATTCATAAAGTAAAAGCAAAAGACCTCAACTGCCGGTATAGAAGTGGCAACATCCCTTCCAAAAGTGTGGTTATAGGGGCGTTTCTCCTTCTTGATGCAGGGAATACTTCTGTGGTGAAAGAGCGTATTGAAAAGGCGCTCGAAAAGAGAAAAAATCAGCCCAAAGGTTATAGCAGCGGCTCAATATTTAAGAATCCTGAAGGGGCAAATGCCGGGCAGCTAATTGACAAGGCAGGGCTTAAAGGATTCAAGGTGGGTGGAGCAGTGATCTCTGATGTGCATGCGAATTTTATAATTAATCAGGGAAGTGCAACCACATCTGATATCAAAACCTTGATCAAGATTATTAAAGAGCGGGTAAAGACAATGTGCGGAGTGGATCTGGAGGAGGAGGTTAAAATCATTGGTTGAGGATTATAAGAAGAAGATTAACTTCAAGTCACCCAAGAAGAGAAA
>JAGVNP010000186.1 GCA_020053185.1 Deltaproteobacteria bacterium
CATTCCCTTTTGACTTTGACATCTTGGCTCCATCCTTGATCACCATGCCCTGGGTAAGAAGCTTATCAAAGGGTTCGCTTAAATTGACGTAGCCCAGATCTCTCAGGACTTTGGTGTAAAAGCGGGAGTAAAGAAGATGGAGGATCGCATGTTCTATGCCTCCTATGTACTGATCAACAGGCATCCAGTAGGCTACATCTTTTGGATCAAACGGCTTATCTTTGGTCGCAGGACAGCAGTAGCGGATAAAATACCAGGACGACTCAACAAAGGTATCCATTGTATCGGTTTCTCTTTTTGCCGCGCCCTTACATTTTGGGCAGGTGGTATTCACAAACGAGGGGACATTTTCCAATGGGGATTTTCCTTTTCCGGTAAGCTCAATCGATTTTGGAAGCATCACAGGCAGATCCGCTTCCTTTACAGGTACAATCCCGCATTTCTCGCAGTATACGATCGGAATAGGTGCTCCCCAGTAGCGCTGTCTGGATATACCCCAGTCTCTGATCTTGAAGTTTATTGTAGAAGATCCTCTGCCTAGTTTTTCCAGGTAGGATGTGATCTTTTCCATTGCCTCAGTATTTTTAAGACCATTGAATTCCTTTGAATTAACAAGGCGTCCCTCTCCTTCGTATGCACATTCCATAGTTGCCGAATCAAGATTGGCATCTTCAGGCTGGATCACTACGATAATCGGAAGATTGTATTTTTTCGCAAACTCAAAATCCCTCTGGTCATGGGAAGGCACAGCCATGACCGCGCCGGTTCCATAGTCATAGAGCACAAAGTTTGCCACATAGATAGGCATCTTTCTGCCAGTGACAGGATTTATGCAGTATTTTCCGGTAAAGACTCCCAGCTTTTCATAAGCATCGGATGTCCGGGTGATCTTATCTTCTCTTAAAGTCTTATCCACAAATTCTGCAATAGCTGCTTCGTTAGGTGTGCCGGCTGAAAGGGTTTTTGTAAGAGGATGTTCGGGTGCTATGCTCATGAATGTAGCGCCGAAAAGTGTATCGGGCCTGGTAGTAAAGACCTCGATATCTTTCTGTAGACCATCTATTTGGAATTTTATAATGGAGCCTGTGCTTCTCCCAATCCAATTACGCTGCATGGTAAGCACGCGCTCTGGCCATCCTTTTGAGAGTTTTTCGATATCATCCAGCAGTTCCTGTGCATATGAAGTGATCTTGAAAGACCACTGATCAAACTGTTTTAAAAATACCTGGGTGCCGCAGCGCCAGCATACTCCTCCCTCTACCTGCTCATTGGCAAGCACGGTCTGGCATTTGTCGCACCAGTTCACAAAAGTTCTGGCTTTATATGCCAACCCCTTCTCAAACATTTTTATGAAGAAAAGCTGTTCCCAGCGGTAATATTCAGGATCGCATGTGGCAAATTCACGGTCCCAGTCATAGCTGAAGCCCATGGATTTGAGCTGTTTTTTCATATACTCGATATTTTCATACGTCCATTCATCCGGTTTGGCACCTTTTTGTATGGCCGCATTTTCTGCCGGCATTCCAAATGCGTCCCATCCCATCGGGTGGAGCACATTAAATCCTTGCATTCTTTTATACCTGGCTACCACGTCACCTATTGTATAATTTCGTACATGGCCCATGTGAATACGGCCTGATGGATACGGGAACATCTCGAGGAGATAGTATTTGGGTTTTTTCTCGTCTGTTTCTACCTTAAAGAGCTTGCTTGAGATCCAGGTGTTTTGCCATTTCGATTCAATTTCCTGAGGTCTGTATTCTGAAATCATCACTCCTCCACAATAATTGAGTCCCCCATGTAGCATAGAATATGCTATAGCGTCTAGTGGATGGTTGGCTCAATTTTAGTTTAAAAATTGGTAAACTTATATTATGAATAAGCCGTATAGTTATGGTAAAAGATCGGTAGGTTATACAGAATGGCAAAGTGGTCAAAAATAATAATATCAGTTATTATTCTAGGTGCTTTTACTGCGGCGTGGATTTACTGGGGAGTTTTAAGAGAACTTCCTACAGAGACAGAGCTTGCTGAATTAATTCCCACCACTGTTACAAAAGTTGTCGGAGCAGACGGAAGCATTATCGGATATTTTCCTCCGGACGGCATGATTATCATTGAGAGCGAAAAAATACCTGATGTGTTCAGGAAAGCATTTATTGCCGCAGAAGACGAATCGTTTTATGAGCATGAAGGTATTGATAAAAGCAGGATTTTTGTTGCCATGGTAAAGGATGTTTTTACCATATCTTTTTCACAAGGTGCTTCTACCATTACCCAGCAGGTGGTGCGCTCCTATTTCCTTACCAGAGAAAAAACCATTTCGAGAAAATTGAAAGAGGCAATTCTTGCCCAGAGGATCGAAAATGAACTCACAAAAGATCAAATTCTGGACCTCTATCTGAACCGTATATATTTAGGCGCCGGGGCATATGGAGTTGAAGCAGCTTCCCTGAGATATTTTGATAAACATTGCTGGGATCTCGATTTGCCGGAAGTAGCGGTTATTGTAGGGCTTGCGCCTGCTCCTTCCAGGTTTTCTCCTCTTAATAATTTCAGCTCGGCAAAGGCGAGGCAGTGGTATGTTCTTACCCGTATGCAAAAAGAGGGATATATATCAAAAGCAAGGGCGAGGCAGGCTTATAATGCTCCGCTGAGAATCACTGGAAAGCAGGGAATGTCGTTTTCCAGGTTTCCCTATGTTACAGAATATATAAAGAGCACAATAACAGATATGTTTGGAGAAGATGCCCTTTTAAAAGGCCTTACGATCTATACCTCGATTCTGCCCTCGGCACAGA
>JAGVNP010000077.1 GCA_020053185.1 Deltaproteobacteria bacterium
AATCATCCCTGGCTTGTCATTAAGATCAGGGATATCACTGATATTGATCCCATTGGGAAGTATTCCATTGGGAGCTTTTCCAAAAAAGAAGGAGGCTTCTTTTCCCGTTATCTCACTCACTGTGGTAAAACAATCACTCTCACGCGCAGTCACGCTTCCCATTGAATGCTTTGCCGCAATATTCAGCCTGGTTGCCATCTCAAGAGGCATTATGCTGCTCATATCCGAGTAAATATCCATTCCATGAGAGGACATGGATCTACCCAGCATAGTTGCGTGGGTGGTAAATATTGTGCCTATCTCCGGTACATACTGCTTTATGTAGAGAAGTCCTGCGCCGCTCATCCACTCATGAAACTGGGCAACTGCCACCTCGTTCTCATGAACGAGATCTTCATAGAGCGTCTCTATCACCTCACCGAATGCAGTGCTGAAGAGCACAGGCTCTATATAATCCCATTCACCCGTGATGGAATCCACGCCAAACTCTTCCCATAACTGAAAAAATAACTTGGCCTGGTTATATTTATTATTATGATTTACCAGAATTACCCGTGGCCTTCCCGGCACATTCCAGCGGCCGCACTTGAAGCTCAGTTTTTTCTCAATGAGTTTGGGCTTTATCTTTTTCCAGAGAGCTTCTTCTGTTTCCTCAAATTCCGGATTATTCCCCAAAAGAGGACCTATGAGAAAATAATTGTCGCCAAAATTATCTACAGCGTTCTTGACTTTAGTCTTTAGAACAGTATGAATTCCCCCTACTTTGTTGCAGACTTCCCAGCTGACCTCAAATACAAATTTAACAGAACCTGCATCTTGCATATTGTCGTCCTCTATACCTTCAATTATGTAATCTCTCTGAAAAATCCGAGAGTATGTTCATATAGTTTATATACGCATCGTACGGACTGTCAAAGGGATTAAAATATTTATGTACATCTCCGTCAGAAAACCACTTTGTGCACATATAGTAGAAATGATCCCCTGTCTGTAGTTTGCGCCATGTATCAACAAGCTCGGGCGATTTTATCTTTTTCACTTTTTGCCCCAGGCTGTAGATCCGCTCAAGCGCTTCTTTCTGCATGGCATTCCCCATCCATGCTGTAAGGTCCCTCTCAATATCAGCCCAGGAGATGAATTGCTCCACATCGATCTGGGCAACAGGATCATAGTGATCTGACTCTTCAGAAGGTGTAACAAAATTAAAATCAGGATGAGTTAATATCTTTTCCGGCAGCATATTCATGAATGTAAAGATCCCTGTATCTTCCCATTGATGCTCGCCGAACGTCTCATAGTCCATAAAGAGATTGATGACTTCTCCTGAGGCATTGATCTGATGAATCCAGTGCGCAAACTTATCCGCTAAAAGTGGAAACCCGTCCCATTGTCTGTTCGAGAACCGAAAAGCCACATCATCCGAGAGACGATAGTTCTTTAAAAGCAGTTTTATCTTATAGCATCCTTTGGGCTGATACACAAAATTAGGGCTCCTCCATCCGAGTATGTGGTCTGCGCCCTCAGCAAGGATAGCCTTATACCCCATCTTTTCCACATGGGAAGCAAGCTCATTGTTATAAATAAGCTCGGTATTCCTGAACACTTTTGGTGTCTGACCAAACAGCTCTTTTATCTTATTTTTGTGGAGCCTTACCTGTTCATCAAATTCTGTCCTGGAAAACAGAAACGCAAGACTGTGATAGTAGGTCTCATTTAAAAACTCGACGCATCCTGTATCTGAAAGCTTTTTGAACGATTCAATCACCTCTGGTGCATAGCGCTCAAACTGATCCAGGGCAATGCCGCTGATCGAGTATGCAACCTTGAATTTGCCCTTATGCCGTTCTATGAGAGACAAGATAAGCTCATTCGTAGGCAAATAGCATTTCCTAGAGACCTTCTGGATGATCTGAAAATTTTTGTCTACATCTTCGTACTCGTGTTTTGTACCGATATCGAAAAATGTATATTTGCTGATCCTGTAAGGCTGGTGAACCTGAAAATAAAAGCATACAGATGGCATAGCCTCTCTCCCTACACTACGCTATGGTAAATATCCATAATCTTTTTGCCCGCATTCTCCCATCTGATATTTTTCAGCTCGTCTTTTCCATTATGCGCCATTTCGTTATGCAGCGTTTGATATTTCAAAACTCCCAGGATCTTATTTGCGAGTTCCTTCACATCCCAGAAATCTACCTTTATTGCAGCCTTAAGAAGCTCTGATACTCCTGATTGTTTTGAGATGATCACCGGCACATCATATGCCATTGCTTCAAGCGCTGAGATTCCAAACGGCTCGGACACAGACGGCATCACATAGACATCGCTCATTGCAAACGCCTTCTCTACTTCATCGCCTTTTAAAAACCCGGTAAAATAAAAATTGCTTCCGATCTTAAGCTCTGCAGCCCGCTCGATCATTCTTGGCAGCATGTCACCTGAGCCAGCCATGATAAAATGTGCTTTTTTTTCTTTAGAGAGCACGAGGTTGGCTGCTTCTATAAAATAATCCGGACCTTTTTGAAAAGTAACCCTGCCTAGAAAAAGCACGTACTTCTTTGCAGGGTCTTTTTTTATTTGATATTTAGCCTGTGACTCATGGCGTGATACTGCATTATGCACTACCGAGATCTTACTTGGGGATATGCCATAGAATTCTGTAATTCTGTTTTTCGTGTAATGACTCACCGTAATGATATGATCTGCCGCATCAAGTCCGGTGCGCTCTATCTCGTAGATGTCCTGATTTATATGTATGCCGCTGCGGTCAAATTCAAGGGCATGAATATGTACTATGAGAGGTTTTTTTATAGCCCGCCTTGCCTCAATACCTGCGGGGAAGGTCATCCAGTCATGGGCATGGATGACGTCAAATTCTTCCTGAAGCGCAATCATGCCGGCCACTTGCGCATAGCGGTACACCTCGGAAAAAAGGTTAGGCCCATATTCACCAGAGAGGCAACTTACAATGGATGATTCAACCTCTTGTTTTATGATCCCCTTTTTAAGCATCTCTATATATTCTTTATCTCTCATGTAAGGAGACAGAGGGGAGTTTACGGTTTTCATACGAAGACTTCTTGTCTCGCTGATCTCCTCTCCATATTCCTTCAGCACAATTTCTTCGCAGTCTAGAAGCCTCACATGTGATCTTGATTTTTTGACCTTCATTTTCGGGATCACAAACACAATTTCCGCCCCATGTTTGGCAAGTCCCTTGGTGATACCTTGACAGGCAGTTCCAAGACCTCCGCTCATATGGGGAGGAAATTCCCATCCAAACATAAGCACTTTCATTGTATCGCCTCCAACAACTCAGAGATCCTTAATATCTCTGCAACACTCCATGCCTGCGCAATACAGCCTCTCGGTTCATGGGGCTCATCTCCATCAAAGATCTCGGAGATCTGGTTTAAGCCTGCATCAAGAAGATGATTCTCAAAATGGGATAGAATCTCCTTTATTTTTTTCTTTGCCATACTCTTATTTTCCGAGACTTTAAGGAGTGCTTCACCGTAATGTCCGAAAAGCCACGGCCACACTGTGCCCTGGTGGTATGAGGCGTCTCTTTCTTCTTGAGAGCCCTGATATATTCCGCGATACATGGGATCATTAGGCGAGAGAGTGCGCAGCCCGTATGGTGTAAGAAGTTCTTCTTCGACTTTTTCTACCACCTTTTTCATCTTTATTTCATCCAATACACTATATGGAAGAGAGACCGCAAAGATCTGATTCGGCCGTACAGATTCATCCCTTTCACCTGTATCAGAACACCACACATCTGCAAGATACCCCCCTTCTTCTATCCAAAAACAGTTCGAAAAAGACTCTCTTATTCTTTTGATAATCTCCTCTACATCAAAAGCAAGGCTAACACCAAATTTCTCTGCAAGATCCTTAACAAAACAGAGCGCATTAAACCACAAAGCATTGATCTCCACAGCACATCCATGCCGCGGGGTCATTGAGCAACCGCACACCTTTGCATCCATCCACGTGAGATTCGTGTTCTGGTCTCCTGCCCTAAGCAAGCCATTTTCGAGCACCTCCACATGTTCAGGGCTGGCTTGCATATATTGGGAAACAATATCAACCAGCGCTGGCCAGAACTCTTTCTTCACAAGCCCGTAATCATTTGTTGCCCGCAAAAATTCCTGCACACACCAGAAATACCAAAGAGATGCATCAACAGAATTGTACGAAGGAATTCCGGCATCAGATATGCAGTTTGGGATAAGCCCGTCTTTTCTCTGTTCTCCAATGCGCTTGAGTATATCGACCCCTTCTTTAATCTTGCCTTGAGAAAATGTGAGGCCAGGAAGGCTGATAAGAGTATCCCTGCCCCATTCATTGAACCAGTGATATCCGGCGATAATTGACGTATTGCCTTTACGATTTTTTATCACAAATCCCGCAGACGAAGGGTAAAGTTTTGCTGCAAGACCTTGCTTCTTAAAGATCTTATTGCCCTGGCTTTTCTGATCCTGCCTTCTTTTTTCTTCCTTTTCCCATAGTCTAGCGACCCTTGTTTTCTTCTCTTCAATCGAACAGCATAGGATAATATCCTTACCAGGAGAAAGTTTTGCTTCAAACACTCCGGGCACAAAAAGATCTTCGTGAAAGGGATATCCTCTCTGTTCTTCTTCTATGTATTCAAATTTCTTGTACCACTGCGGAGACGGGAAGAAGGAGCTTACCTTGCTTGTTTTTAGATAGAGATTAGGCATTGTCTCGTATGGTGAGATAAAAAAACCGTTTTCTATTTTGTAAGTATGCGGCCTTAGAAACAGATTTTCATTGCTAAGATCATGGATGCCTCGAAACGCTAATAACGGCTTTATCTTAATTTTCACAGGAGAAGAAGATTTTTCAAGAGAATATCTCACGAGTGCCGTATTTTCCCCATAGAGCAGCATCAGATCCTTGTGTAGGATTGTATCGCCAATCTGGTATGTGAGTCTGGGAAAAAGATCCAGAGAAAACTTTTTTAAGTTTTTATATCCTTGAGGATGAAAAACTTCTGGATATTTATGGGTAGATAAAAATATTTCTTTACCATGAATACTTATTGAGTCTTCGAGATCCGAGAACAGTACAAATCTCCCTTTAGGTTTATCAGTGGTTGCGATAAGCAGTCCATGATACTTACGGGAATGACAGTTTATTATTGTACTCGATGCATAGCCTCCGAGACCATTTGTCTCAAGCCATTCCTTTTTCAATAAATCATCAATACCACATGCATTGCAATCTATCTTAATCACAGAAATACTCCCCCAATAAAAACCCTGCTAACTACTTTCTATCAAAGGCAATCCGCTAAATACATGCCTTTTAAAAACCTTCCCCGGGACATCCGGTGTTTATCGGCAAAATTGCATAAAAATATTACGCAAAGAAGACAAAAAAATACAAGATATAGGGTAGTGTTTTTACTGAATTTTTACAATAAAAATTGGCTGGACAGAGATCTGCTCTCTGGCCTTTTAAGACATCAGTACCGGTAATGATCCGACTTGAAGGGTCCATGCACAGAAACACCGATATAATCAGCCTGTTTTTTCGTAAGTCTTGTAAGCTTTACCCCTAATTTTTTCAGGTGAAGCTGAGCCACTTCTTCATCCAATTTTTTCGGAAGGGTCTTCACGTCAATTTCCCTGGGGTTTGCCCAAAGATCAATCTGCGCGAGAACCTGATTGGTGAATGAATTGGACATGACAAAAGAAGGATGTCCGGTTGCACATCCGAGATTTACCAAACGCCCCTCAGCTAAGAGGTAAATTGCATGCCCGTCAGGAAATATGTATTTGTCCACCTGCGGCTTGATGTTCACCTTTTTTATGCCAGGGTATTCATTGAGCATATCCACCTGAATCTCATTGTCAAAATGACCTATGTTGCAGACAATTGCCTGATCTTTCATATTTTCCATGTGCTCTAGCCGGATAACCTCGCAGTTGCCGGTGGCAGTTACAAAGATGTCAGCCTCTTTGAGGGCATCTTCTGTTGTAGTGACCTTAAAGCCTGCCATTGCAGCCTGAAGCGCGCATATAGGATCTATTTCGGTAACCAGAACCCGGGCACCGAAACCCCGCATGGACTGTGCACATCCCTTGCCCACATCACCATATCCGCACACGCACACAATCTTTCCTGCAATCATTACATCGGTTGCCCGCTTGATCCCGTCTGCAAGTGATTCGCGGCATCCGTAGAGATTGTCAAATTTCGATTTAGTGACCGAATCATTTACATTAATGGCAGGGAAAAGAAGTGTGCCCTCAGACAACATCTGGTAGAGCCGATGCACACCTGTGGTTGTCTCCTCGGAAACGCCTTTGATATCTTCGACCATGTTGTGCCAGAATGTTGGATTAGCTTTTAATTGCTTCTTTAAAGCCGCATTGATGATTGCAAGCTCTCTGTTGTCTGTCGGCTCATTGAGAATCGAAGGGGTTATCTCTGCCTGATAACCACGATGAATCATGAGCGTTGCATCACCGCCGTCATCAACGATTAAATTCGGTCCTTTTCCTCCAGGGAAACTTAACGCCTGAAGCGTACATGCCCAGTACTCCTCGAGGCTCTCACCTTTCCAGGCAAACACCGGTGTACCGGAGGCAGCAATGGCTGCAGCAGCATGATCCTGGGTTGAGAAAATATTGCAAGATGCCCATCGCACATCAGCCCCAAGGATTTCAAGTGTCTCGATAAGCACTGCTGTTTGTATTGTCATGTGGAGAGATCCGGAGATGCGGGCGCCTTTTAAGGGTTTCGTCTTCGCATATTTTTCGCGTATTGCCATGAGGCCCGGCATCTCATGCTCTGAAACCTCAATTTCCTTCCTGCCGAAACCGGCAAGGGACATATCTGCAACTTTATATTGCAGTTTTGAATAGTCAGGAAGCTGAATTCTGGAATTGATAGCCTTTTTTGCAGCCATATGTTCTTACACTCCTGCCTTTTCTTTGAGAGATGCTACCATGTCAGTTGCTTCCCATGTAAACTCCGGCTCTGTCCTGCCAAAGTGACCATATGCTGCGGTCTTCTTGAATATCGGACGCAGCAGATCGAGCTTGTTTATGATTGCCCTTGGCTTGAGAGGAAATACTTCCCTTACCAGGACTGAGAGTTTGTCTTCAGATATCTTACTGGTTCCGGATGTATCAACCATGATAGATACAGGATCAGCAACACCGATCACGTATGCAAGCTGCACGCTACATTTTTTTGCAAGGCCTGCTGCCACAATGTTCTTCGCAATGTAGCGGGCCATGTATGCTGCCGATCTGTCCACCTTGGAAGGATCCTTGCCGGAAAATGCACCGCCGCCGTGGCTTGCAAAACCGCCGTACGTATCCACAATGATCTTTCTGCCTGTGAGTCCGCAGTCTGCATGGGGACCGCCCAGAACAAATCTGCCTGTTGCATTGATAAAGTATCTTGTCTTTTTATCAAGAAGGTTTGCAGGAACTACTTTTTTGATTACTTCCTCCATAACCCCTTCCTTGACTGCCTCGTAGCTCACATCTTCATTGTGCTGGGTTGCGACCACGATGGTGTCTATGCGTGCAGGCTTGCCGTCTTTGTACTCAACAGAAACCTGGGTCTTTCCATCAGGCCGTAAAAACTCTAACACGCCGGTCTTTCTTGCTGTCGAGAGCTTTTTCGCAAGGCTCTGCGCATAAAAGATCGGGGCCGGCATAAGCACCTCGGTCTCGTCGCACGCAAACCCGAACATCATGCCCTGATCGCCTGCGCCCTGCTCTTTAAACAGCCCTTCGCCTTCGGTTACGCCCTGGGATATATCAGGAGACTGTTTATCAATGCTTACCATTACGCCGCATGAGTCATAGCTGAATCCCATGCTGGCATCAGTGTACCCGATCTCTTTGATAGTCTGGCGCGCTATCCTCTGCACATCAAAAGAATGGCTGGTTGTAATCTCTCCCGCAACAACCACAAGGCCAGTAGTGACAAGAGTCTCGCATGCAACACGGCAAGCCTTGTCATGCGCAATTATCTCATCAAGTATCGCATCAGATATCTGGTCTGAAACCTTATCCGGATGCCCTTCTGTCACAGACTCTGATGAAAACATAAAATCTTTTCCAGTCATAAATTTATCCTCCAAATCTTTATCTTCGTTTTAATCCAAGGTGCCTGGCAATTGCCGAAGAGTCTGCATCCATGGATATTGGGTTGTTCTTTAGTTCATTCTTTGTTTTTATGCCATACACAGGATCAATGGTATCGGTAAAATACATCTGCTGGAATGTCGAAAACTTTAGCTGACTTGAAGTGGAGTCTACCACGAACCTGTGAGCGTTGCTTATCAATCCTTCTGAAATGGCCTTCTTCAGCCCGGCAATTGATTCTCCGCCCTGCGTGCAGACAGCGTGTCCGTGCCGGTTTGCAATCAGCATACCTTCCATGATCTCTTCTTCAGTAACTGCAATGGTATAGAATTTTCCGTCAAAGTGCTCTTCAACCAGTTTTTTCACCCTTGGAAATGATACAGGATCGCCGATCATTGCAGCCTGGGCAACCGATGGCGTGATTTTTATCGGTGAGTACGCGCCTGTTTTCCACCACCTCACCACAGGATCTGCATGAAGGCTTTGTACGCCTAAGATTACAGGCAGCTCCTTGATTATGCCGAGAGAATAAAGGTCTACAAACCCCTGCATCACTGCAGTGATGTTTCCTGCATTGCCGATCGGCACTACCACAACCAGATCTTTAGTGTTCCATCCAAGCTGCTGCGCCACTTCATATGCATAAGATTTCTGACCCAAGATGCGCACAGGATTTTTCGAGTTAAGGAGAAACACATTATATTCCTGCGCTAGCTGCTCAACAATGCGCATGCAGTCGTCGAACACGCCCGGGATCTCTATCACCTCAGCGCCGGAGCCAAGCGGCTGCGAAAGCTGCTGGGGTGTGACCTTGCCCTTTGGAAGCAGCACCACTGACTTTACCTTTTCCTTTGGCAGATAGCTCAAATAGAGCGCAGCCGATGCGGAGGTGTCGCCAGTGGAAGCACATATTGCGAGTACATTATCGATATTTTTTACCTTTATCGCATGGTTCAAAAAGCTGATGGCAGAAGCCATGCCACGGTCTTTGAAGCTGGCAGAAGGATTGAGCCCGTCGTTTTTCACAAAACATTCTGTACCTATCCAGCCGCTCAGCTCCTTGTTGGTTTTTACAATCGGAGTGTCACCCTCACCCAGATAGATGATGTCTTCTAAAGGAAGTATGGGAAGGATCAACTCATGAAATCGGAATATGCCTGAAAGCTCCAATCTGTTGGTTGATTTTCTAGCATCAAAAAGAGTTGCCCACTGCTTCCCGCTTTTTTTCTTCAAACAATCTGCTTCAGTATTTTCTATTTTAAGAAGTGAATTGCATTTGGGACATGTATAGATAAAATCAAATATATCAAACTCACTTTTGCATTCTATGCACTGGTATACAAGTTTGCCCATCACCTCGGGCATGTGATCTTCTTTCATTATTGTTACCTCAAACCATCCCGGACAGCCTATCCTCCAGACAAAAGGACCTTCATATGTCTATCATTTTATTTATGAAATCCCTTGTTCGCCACCGAAGGAGGGGGTACTCTATAATACCATATTGACTTTTTCAATACTTTTTTGGCAATGTGCACCCTTACCCTAAAGAGGAGGAGCGTATGGCAGTGATTACGAACATGGATATTCAAGGCGCAAAAAAAATCAGCAGCGGAAAAGTGCGGGAGATATTTGAGGTTGATAACGACAGGCTGATCATTGTCACTACAGACAGACTATCTGCTTTTGACGTGATATTAAGCGACCCGATCCCCTACAAGGGACAGGTGCTCAACCAGCTCTCTCTGTTCTGGCTTGATAAAACAAAAGACATCATAAAAAACCATGTAATCTCCTCTGAGCTAAAAGACTATCCTCACCCATTCAATAAAGATGAGCGGCTTGCAGGAAGATCCATGCTTGTGAAAAAAGCAAAACCCCTTACCATTGAATGCGTGGTTAGAGGCTATCTCGCAGGATCAGGATGGGCTGACTACAAAAAACACGGCTCTATCTGCGGCATAAAACTTCCAGCAGGCATGGTAGAATCGCAAAAATTTGAGAATCCTATATTCACGCCTACGACCAAGGCAGAACTCGGTCTTCACGACGAGAGCATTGACATGGAAACTGCTGCAAAAATGATCGGCAAAGACCTGGCAGAAAAAACAAAGAATCTTTCCATAAAACTCTATTCATTTGCGCGTGATCTAGCCCTTGAGCGTGGCATCATTGTTGCAGACACGAAATTCGAATTCGGGCTTATAGGCGAAGAGCTTCTCCTTATTGATGAAGTGCTTACGCCTGATTCATCCAGGTTCTGGCCTCTGGACAGCTATGCACCGGGTAAATCGCAGCCAAGCTTTGACAAGCAGTTTGTGCGGGATTATCTGAACACCCTTAACTGGGGGAAAACGCCTCCTGCACCGCGTCTTCCAAAAGAAATCATCGAGAAGACTTCTGAAAAATATATCGAGGCATACGAGCGGATTACCGGAAAGCCTTTTGAAAAAATAGGGTAACTACTCAGAAGCCAGTAGCCAGAATTTAGGAGTCAGAATGAAAAGGGTGCCCGTTCTAATAGGCTATTAAGCTATAAATCCTAACAGCCTACAGCCTAAACAACCTGACTGGAGGCCTAC
>JAGVNP010000167.1 GCA_020053185.1 Deltaproteobacteria bacterium
AGCATGAAACTTGGGGACAAGATGCTCAAAGTGGTTGATAAGGTGACGCTAAAAGATACGAAAACAAAACTTTTTATAAAGGCGCTTGATTCACTCGGTATGGAAGGAGCCCTTGTTGTTATGGGCAATATCGATAACACGGCAGCGCTGGCATCAAGAAATTTAAAAGACAGCAAGGTTCTAGATGTAAAGGGCCTCAATGTGAATGATATGCTCAAACACAAAGGGTTGGTACTTGACCTTGATGCAATCGCGTGGATCGAGGAGGCATTGAGTTAAATGAAAAATCTTAAGAAAATAATCCAGGCCCCATTGGTTACAGAAAAAGGAACCTCTCTGCGGCAAGAAGGAAACAAAGTGATTTTCAAGGTTGCGTCAGATGCGAATAAGATTGAGATAAAAAAGGCAGTAGAAGACCTTTTTAATGTTCATGTCGAAAGCGTGAGAACTCTTAATGTAAAGGGTAAGACAAAACGGTGGGGACGCCACGAGTACGCAAAGCCTGGATGGAAAAAGGCTATTGTTGAGCTTAAGCAGGGCGAGTCTATCGAGATTTATGAAGGGGTTTAAGTATGGCTATACGGGGTTTTAATCCTACATCAGCAGGAAGACGTTTTATGACGGTCTCCGAGTTTACGGAGATCACGAAAGATAAACCAGAGAAGTCTCTAACCCGATACATGAAAAACAGGTCGGGCCGTAATAATCTGGGCCGTCTTACAGTGCGTCATCAGGGTAGCGGGCATAAAAGGCTTTATAGAATTATCGATTTTAAGCGCGATAAGCAAGGCATACCAGGAAAAGTGGTTAGCATAGAGTATGATCCGAATCGTTCTGCCAGGATCTCTCTGGTTCAGTATGCAGATGGAGAAAAGAGATATATCATCTGGCCGGACGGACTCACTGTTGGTTCACCAGTGGTTACCTCAGATGAGGCAGACATAAAACCGGGCAATGTTTTAAGTCTTAAGACAATGCCGCTAGGTACCTTAGTGCATAATATAGAATTGAGACCCGGCAAGGGAGGTCAGCTCATAAGGGCTGCAGGCGGATTTGCACAGATACTTGCCAGGGAAGATAGATATGTACACTTGAAGATGCCCTCAGGAGAAGTGAGAAAGGTGTTTTGCGAATGCAAGGCGACTGTGGGGCAGATAGGAAACGTAGATCATTCCAATATCACTATAGGAAAAGCAGGAAGATCACGCTGGATGAATGTAAGACCTACGGTAAGAGGTGTTGCGATGAACCCAGTAGATCATCCGCATGGCGGCGGTGAAGGAAGGGTGAAGGGAAATCATCCAACCACTCCATGGGGTATTCCGACAAAAGGACACAAGACAAGGAAACGTTCTAAAGGCTTAGGTAAGTATATCGTGAAGAGGAGGAAGTAAGTGTCTCGCTCACTGAAGAAAGGCCCATTCGTTGATGATCATCTTTTAAAGAAGGTTTTGTCTTCGCGAGAAGAAGGAACCAGAAAGGTGATAAAGACATGGTCGAGAAGGTCGACCATACTGCCTGAATTTATAGGAATCACCTTTGCAGTACATAATGGAAAAAAGTTCATACCAGTCTACGTGACAGAAGAAATGGTGGGGCATAAGTTAGGTGAATTTTCTTCTACCCGCACATTTTTCGGACACGCTGCAGACAGGAAGACTAAGAAGAAGGAGTAATCATGGAAGCCAAGGCAGTATTGCGATATTCAAGGATTTCTCCTCAGAAAACAAGGCTTGTTGCAGATCAGGTGCGCGGAAAGCAGATCGGTGAAGCCTTAAGGATTCTGGGAAGCATGGATAAAAAAAGGGCATCCATTATATCGAAGTTACTTAACTCTGCGGTGGCCAATGCTACGACCACAGGGGCAATAGACGTGGATAACCTTTATGTGAAGACGATCATCGTAGATGAAGGTCCCACGTTAAAGCGCTTCAGGCCACGTGCTCAGGGAAGAGCAAATAGGATACTTAAACGGACGTCTCATGTATCAGTAGTATTGGAAGAAATGTAGGGAGGTATTAGTGGGTCAGAAAGTTCATCCATACGGATTCAGGCTTGGAATCACAAAAGATTGGAAGGCAAAGTGGTTCATGGATAAAGGATTCGCCGGCACTTTGCTTGAGGATATCAAGATACGGAAATTTGTCTTTAAAAATCTTAAGCATGCCGGGGTTTCGGATGTAATAGTGGAAAGGGCTGCAAACAAGGTAAAGGTCATTGTATACACAGGCAGACCAGGACTTGTTATAGGCCGCAAAGGACAGGGAACAGAGCAGCTCAAAAATGATCTGGCCAAATTTGTCTCTACAGAAGTTATGCTGGAGATAAAAGAAGTAAGAAGGCCGGAAACGAATGCGCAGATTGTTGCAGAAGGGATTGCAAATCAGCTGATTCGAAGGGTTGCCTATAGACGTGCGATGAGGCGGGCCGTAGTGCAGGCCATACGGATGGGAGCACAAGGAATAAAAATAGCTTGTTCCGGAAGGCTTGCCGGCGCTGAAATTGCACGGAGAGAATGGTACATGGAAGGAAGAGTTCCTCTTCATACTTTAAGAGCCGATATCGATTATGCGCTTGCCGAAGCCCAAACCATATACGGCGTGATCGGGGTGAAAGTATGGATATTCCATGGCGAGGTCATTAAAAAAGAGGCAGAGGCAAGACACACAAGGGAGAGCTAAACCATGTTGATGCCAAACAAGGTAAAACACAGAAAACAGTCGAGAGGACGCATGAAAGGGTCCCGTGAGCGTGGATCAGCAGTAAGCTTTGGCCGATATGGTCTCCAGGCAACTGAGCCCCATTGGATCACTGCAAGGCAGATCGAAGCTGCACGTATTGCGATAACCCGTTATGTAAAAAGAGGCGGCAAGGTATGGATCAGAATTTTCCCCGACAAGCCCATCACAAAGAAACCCGCGGAAACAAGAATGGGAAAAGGAAAAGGTGCTCCTGAAGAATGGGTGGCAGTAGTGAGACCAGGGAGAATTTTATTTGAGATGGACGGGGTCAAGGCGGATCAGGCAAAAGAGGCTTTCCGTTTGGCAACGCATAAACTCCCAATAAAGACTCGGTTTGTAGTAAGGGAGGGTCTTGATGAAACCAGGTGAAATGAGAGCAAAACCTGCAGCAGAGTTGAAGCAGCTTAAAGAAAAGATGGAAAAAGAGCTTATGGATGCAAGGTTTAAAAATATTACGGGACAGTTGAAGAATAAAGGCTCTGTCCGGAAGATCAGACGCGATATCGCGAGAATAAATACCATTCTCAAAGAGAGCGGGAAGTAGGTCGTTATGGGGAGAAAAATGGAATTTGTCGGTGTAGTAAGCAGCGATAAGATGGATAAGACAGTGGTTGTGACTGTTGAGAGTTTAGAAAAGCATCCTATATTTAAAAAGTACATCCGCAGGCGCAAGACCTTTAAAGCGCATGATGAGAAAAACGAGTGCAGGCAAGGAGATAAAGTTCTTATCAGGCAGTGCCGGCCATTGAGCAAGGATAAGAGCTGGCGGGTTGTGAATATTTTAGAAAAACAAGAGTAGATTGTTCTTTTAGCGAAGCGGAGGATGGCTCATGATACAACAGCAGACAAGATTGAATGTTGCAGATAATTCTGGTGCAAAAGAAGTAATGTGCATCAAAGTTCTTGGTGGTACGAGGCGGCGATATGCCTCCTTAGGAGACGTAATTGTGGTGAGTGTAAAAGAAGCCATGCCCCGTTCAAAGGTAAAGAAGGGCGATGTGTGTAAGGCTGTTGTGGTGAGGACAAAAAGGAACTTCAGGAGAAAAGATGGTTCGTGCATACGGTTTGATGAGAATTCTGCTGTACTCATAAATGCTCAGATGGAGCCGGTCGGTACACGTATATTCGGGCCTGTTGCGCGGGAGCTCAGGGCCAAGAAATTCATGAAGATTGTTTCTCTTGCTCCCGAGGTTATCTAAAGGGGTTGATAATGGCGAAGTTTGAGTCAGTAAAAATCAAGAAGGGCGATACGGTAGAAGTAATCAGCGGCAAGAACCGCGGCAAGAAGGGTAAAGTAATAAAGCTTCTTGTAAAGAAGGACAAGGTGCTTGTCGAGAGAGTAAATATTATAAAGAGACATCAGAAGCCGACAAAAGCCAGTCAGGGTGGCATTGTAGAGAAAGAAGCCGGAATTTATGTCTCAAACGTTGCACTGGTATGTCCCAAGTGCGATCGCGGTGTTAGAGTTGGATTCAAGATTCTTTCAGACGGAGAAAAAGTAAGAATCTGCAGAAAATGCGGGGAAGAACTGGGCAAATGAGGATGACGCATATGGCAAGATTAAAAGACCAATACAATAAGGAGATAGTACCGGCACTGACCCGTGAGTTTGGGTATAAGAATGCAAATCAGATTCCCAAGATAAAGAAGGTAGTTATCAATATGGGGCTTGGGGATGCTGTGCAGGATGTCAAGGTGATCGACAAGGCAGTGGAAGAATTAACGGCGATTGCAGGCCAAAAGCCGGTAGTGACAAAGGCAAAAAAATCTATTGCTTCATTTAAGATAAGAGAAGGCATGCCCATTGGGTGCATGGTAACCCTGCGGGGCGATATGATGTATGAGTTTTTGGATAGATTCATCAATGCAGTACTTCCGCGCGTGAGAGACTTTCGTGGAATATCACCAAAGGGTTTTGACGGAAGAGGAAATTATACAGTAGGCCTGAAGGATCAAACGGTATTTCCTGAGATTGAGTTTGATAAAGTAGACAAGGCCAGAGGTATGAATATCACTGTTGTAACAACAGCAAAGACAGACGAAGAGAGTAGAACTCTCTTAAGCGCCTTTGGGATGCCATTTAGGAGGTAGGGCGGTATGGCAAAAAAGTCGATAGTTGCAAAATCAAAAAGAACACCAAAATTCGGGGTGAGAAAATACAACAGATGTTTACTCTGCGGGAGGCCTAGAGGATACTACAGAAAATTCGGTCTCTGCAGGCTATGCTTGAGAGAATTTGCCATGAAGGGAGAAATCCCAGGCATAAGAAAATCCAGTTGGTAGGAAAGGATTGACAATGGTTACAGATCCTATTGCAGATATGATCACGAGAATAAGGAACGGCGGGATGGCAATGAAGGGAAATGTTGATGTCCCTGCATCCAAGATGAAGATGTCTATAGCTGATATCCTTAAAAGAGAAGGTTATATAAAGGGGTACAAATTGATTGAAGATGGAAAACAGGGGATGCTTCGGATCTCCCTGAAGTACCATAACTCCCGTTTTGTAATCAGCGGAATTGAGAAAATCTCAAAGTCCGGACGAAGGATATATCTTGGTGCAGCAGATATCCCACGGGTAAGAGATGGATTAGGAATTGCGGTAATGAGCACCCCCAAGGGCATAATGACAGATCAGTCTGCTAGGTCCAAAAAGGTGGGTGGCGAGATATTGCTGAAAGTGTGGTAAGGAGAAAAAATGTCTAGGATTGGCAAAATACCTATACCAATACCAAATGGAGTTGAGGTTGCAGTTGATAAAGGGGTCGTGAAGGTAAAAGGACCCAAAGGCTCATTATCAAAGCCTCTCGTGGGAAACATCGAGATAGCAAATGATAAAGCACAGCTCACGGTAACGGCCCGGGATGAGTCGAGAGAAACAAATGCCTACCATGGCCTTATGAGAACGCTTGTTAATAACATGGTGGTCGGGGTGACTTCAGGATTCAAAAAAGAGCTCCAGATTGTGGGTGTTGGTTATAAGGCTGAAAATAAAGGTAACAACCTTGTAATATCGGTCGGATACTCACATCCTGTGGAGTTTATCCCTCCGGCTGGCATCACTGCCAAGGCATCAAAGACAGGGCTCATTGAGATTGAGGGTATTGATAAGGAGCTTGTGGGCGATGTGGCTGCAAAGATAAGAAGAATACGGCCACCGGATTCCTACAAAGGCAAAGGCATACGCTATATGGGTGAGGTTGTGAAATTGAAACCCGGAAAGAGCGCTGCAGCAAAAGGCTAGACTATAAGGAGAAGTGCTGTGGGTAGTCAGAAGACAAAAGAAGAATCAAGAAACATACGCCACTTAAGGATACGTAAGAAAGTAAAGGGCACGCTTGAGTGTCCCAGGATAAGCGTGTACAAAGGCAACAAGCATCTATATGCCCAGATCATTGACGATGCAGCAGGAAACACTTTAGTTACTGCATCGACCTTAAGCCCGGAGTTGAAAGGCAAGATCAAAGGATTTGGCATTGCGACAGCTAAAGATGTTGGCTTGCTGCTGGCCAGTAAGGCAAAGGATAAAGGGATTGAGAAGGTAGTCTTTGATCGCAGTGGATATAAATATCACGGAAAAATCAAAGCCATGGCAGATGCAGCACGCGAAGGCGGCCTTAAGTTTTAAGGGAGGAAATTAAAATTGGCACGGATAGAGAGAAACGAAGAGACAGAACAGCTGATAGATAAGGTTGTATTTGTCAATAGAGTATCCAAAGTTGTTAAGGGTGGAAAACGCTTTCACTTTAGCGCAATGGTTGTGGTCGGTGACGGAAATGGACGCGTAGGTCATGCTATAGGAAAGGCGAAAGAAGTTTCTGTAAGCATTCGCAAAGGAATTGATGCTGCGAAAAAATCGATGGTGCAGGTTCCGGTTGAAAAAGGGACTATTCCTCATACCATTACGGGAAGATTCGGCGCAGGAAGGGTTCTGCTCAAGCCAGCTGCACCCGGTACCGGTATAATTGCAGGTAACGCGGTACGTGCAGTAATGGAGGCTGCTGGAATCCGCAATGTAGTAACAAAATGCCTTGGCTCTGACAATTATCACAATGTGATAAGAGCTACATTCAATGCGCTCCTGAGCATAGAGCCTTTGGACTACGTTGAAGCGAAAAGAGGCATA
>JAGVNP010000097.1 GCA_020053185.1 Deltaproteobacteria bacterium
ATCAGGTAAGCGTACTTATTCCTGAGAATGCATGGCTTACCTCTTTAAGTGACAATGGATCCTCTGTTGATCTTGACGGGTTCGCAGTTGATAACCCTACGATAGCCGTATTTATGAGACGGCTCCAGGATTCTTCTTATTTCAGCGACGTAACCCTGTCGTTTACGCAGCAGGAAAAGGAAAATCATAAGTTCGTGATTACATGTAAGCTAAAAAATCCTTGAGGTGGAGAGTTATATGAATATGGACATGGATCCTATAGAACTTATACTGCACCAGAAATTATCAGTAAAACTGGTAGCCTTATTTGTGATGATGGGGTTGATTATCGGTTTATACTGGATGTTTTTCTTCAAGGATATAAGGATCGAAATAGGCGCAATGGAGCCTGAGCTGGCGCAACTCAAGGCAGACCTTGCAACAAAGAACGAGATTGTAAAAGAGATGCCACGCTATAAGGCTGAGTTTGAGAGAACAAAAGGAGAACTTGATATAGCGCTAAAGCAGCTGCCTGAAAAAAGCGAGATCCCAGCGCTTCTGCAAAGCATCTCTGATGTCGGGAAAGCCGCCGGCCTTGAGTTTGTTCTGTTCAGGCCGCAAAGTGAAGTTCCTAAGGATTTTTACGCAGAGATCCCTATTGATATTGTAGTTCAGGGGAGGTTTAGGGATATGCTCGCATTTTTCGATCAGGTCTCTAAGATCCCGCGGATTGTGACCATATCAAATGTGGTTATGGGATCTCCAAAAAGCGAAGGTAGCAGGACGTCTGTCACAACTACTTGTAATGCAACCACATACAAGTTTATCGAAGAGGCTAAGGCAAAATGAAAAGACTTATATATTTTTTCCTTATCGGATGTATTACGTTGGGATTCGGCGGATGCTCCGGGAAAAATGAGCAGCCAGCTCCTGTAGCCTCACCTCAGGTGGAAACGAAACAGAAAGTAGAGCCAATCAAACCTGTTTCCACAGAAGAGGTGGCTCAGGTACAGGAGTATGAGATTAAAGGCACGCGCGATCCATTTCAGCCATTTGAAAAGAAAGCTAAACTCAAGATTACCAAGAATCAGACAGCGTCTAGCCTTGAAAATTTTTCTCTATCACAGGTAAGGCTCGTGGGAATAATATGGGGAAAGGACAAGAGGGCTCTGGTGCAGGATTCATCCGGGATGGGATATGTTATAAAAGAGGGTATGCGTCTCGGGGAAGATCTCGGTGTGGTTGTTCGTATATCTCCTGATAGTGTAACCATACGCCAGAAATTCACGGATTATAAGGGACGTGTAAGTAACAGAGATGTAGTGTTATCATTGAAAAAAGAAGAAGGAGAGGATTAGCATGAAACAGAAGATATTATTTATACTGTGTTTAGGGCTGATGATCCTTCCCATGTATTTATATGGGGTGACTATAAAAAGTGTTGATTTTATCAGCGTTGAAGAAAGATCCAGATTGAAGGTCGGTCTGGATTCAAAGGCAGACTATGATGTAACAAGAAAGGATGATAAAGTTGTCCTTACCGTAAAGGATGCCAAAATACCGGATAATCTGGCACGGCCGTATATTACAAAGGAATTTGTATCAGCGATTGAAGAGATCATCCCTGTCCAAAGCGGAAAAGATGTGGTTTTTAATATCAAAATGAAACAGACAGTTCCCTATCTGGTGAGTCAGAATCAGGGGATTATTTTCATGGATTTCGATGTACCGGCGGAATTGAAGGAGGCTGCGGAAAAGGCAGCTCAGCAGCCTGAGCATGTAGTGGTAATAAAAGAGGTGGAAAAACCGAAGACAACAGAAAAAATAAAGGATGATAACACAGAGATATCAATCTCAGAATCAGGCAATACTAAAAAATATACAGGCAAGCGTATATCCATTGATTTTCAGAATGCAGATATTCACAATGCTTTGAGAGTGATCGCAGATGTAAGCGGTCTCAATATGGTCACTTCAGATGATGTGAAAGGCACTGTAACCATAAAATTGAAGGATGTGCCGTGGGATCAGGCTTTTGATGTGATCCTGGAGAGCAAGGATCTGGATAAGATGCAGATGGGAAACATTGTACGTATTGCCCCTGCAAATAAAATAAAAGAGGCACAAGAGCGTCAGCTCGCATCAATGAAGGTCGGGGAGCAGCTAGAGCCCCTGATTACATCCGTTATGACAGTGAACTTTGCCAACGCTTCTGAAATTGCAAAGATTATTAAAGGAAAAGAAGTGGGTATTGTCTCCGAGAGAGGCAGCATTACGGCAGAGGATCGCACAAATGTTCTGATCGTAAAAGATATAAAGAACAATGTAGAAGCGGTCCGGGATATGATAAGGGCCCTGGATAAGGCCACTCCCCAGGTATTGATAGAAGCAAGAATAGTTCAGGCTGACGATGATTGGGTAAAGTCATTGGGCGTGCAGTGGGGCGGATCTGCGCAATACGAGAAGAAAAGAAGCTACTATGGCCTATCAGGTCTTCCCACCACTTCAACTCCGAGCAGTATTATTAGCAGCCCGACAAGCTTTACTTCTGGAATGCTTACTCCTGAAATGGTTGCAAATTATGCTCAGGGATCTCCATCAGGCATGGGTTTGACCTATGGCAGGCTTGGAGAGACACTGGCCCAACTTGACTTTAGAATTGATATAGGCGAGACCACAGGCGACACCAATGTGATTGCCAAACCAAGGGTAATAACCATGGACAATAAAAAGGCAACCATAAGGCAGGGTGAAAAATATCCGTATCTTGTGAGAAACCAGGAAGGAGAGCTGTCCACCGAACTGAAAGATATAGAACTTGTTCTTGAGGTAACACCGAGAGTGGCATCGGACGGCAGCGTCAATATGGAGATTTCAGTAAAAAGGAATGCCATAGGTTCTTATGAAAACTATCTTGGTGACCCCAGTATCGCTTCCCGTGAAGTACAGACAGAAGTGCTTGTAAGGGATGGTGAGACAACTGTAATCGGCGGGATTATAGAAGAAGAGATAAAGAAGAATGTAAGCAGGATGCCTAAATTAGGGCAAATTCCTGTGTTAGGAATGCTTTTTAGAGGTAAAACTGACGAAAACCACAAGAAAGAGCTCCTGATATTCATAACACCGAAGGTGATTAAGCCGGCATCTGTCGAATAGCTTGATTCTTCGCTCCATACTGCATGTTGACATGGATGCATTCTATGCATCCGTGGAACAGCTTCTTGATCCTAGTCTCAGAGAAAAGCCTGTTGCTGTAGGGGGTGTGGGCCCCCATGCAGTGGTGAGTGCAGCTTCCTATGAGGCACGGGCTTTCGGTATCCATTCTGCCATGCCAATGAAACAGGCAATAAGATTGTGTACTGATCTCATAGTGCTTCCTGTGCGCATGGACGTGTATGAAGATTTTTCCGATAGGATCATGGCAATATTACTGAGATATACCCCTGAGGTAGAGCCCATGTCCCTGGATGAGGCATTTATGGATGTCACAGGATCATCGCTGACACATGGGTCTATGATAGATATTGCCCGAAGAATAAAGGGCGAGATCAATGTAGAATTAGGTCTCAGCGCAAGTATAGGCGGTGGTCCAAATAAGTTTATTGCGAAAGTAGCATCAGGCCTAAAAAAGCCGGACGGCCTGGTGATAGTATCCCATGATGATGTTAAAAAATTTCTTGATCCTCTTCCTGTAGAAATCATCCCTGGCGTAGGGAAAAAGACAGCCACTCAGTTGCATTGCCTTGGTATTTATAAAATAGAACAAATCAGATCAGCTGACAAAAAGATATTAGAAAAGAATCTGGGCTCATATGGAGAGGTATTAAAGGATCTTTCGTATGGGATTGACATGGCAAAAGTTGAGCCAGTCCGGCATAGAAAATCAATAGGGCATGAGGTGACGCTTGATGATCCGATCCATAAGATGCAGGCGATCATCCCTATCTTTACTGAACTGTGCGTAGAAGTGGGGACTTCCTTACGGTCGCTGTCTCTTTTTGCGAGATGCGTGCAAGTAAAGTTCAGATACAAAGATTACAGCCTTTATACGAGACAATGCATGGTACCTGCTGCAATTAATACTGACCAGGAGATTTTTTCTTTGGGCCATAATCTTATAAAGGAGCATGTAAATTTTGCAAAAGGAGTAAGGCTTATCGGTGTTACCTGCTCTCATCTTAGTTCTTTTGCGCAAAGGGGATTGTATGCAGATGATCAGAAAAAAGAGAGACTCTATGCCAGTATTGATAAAATAAGATCACGTTATGGTATACACGGTGTAGTGCCAGGTACTATGGGGGCTGGGGGGAACCGTAGAAAAATAAAAAGTTAATCGTGAAAAGTAAATAGAGTCTTTAAAATAGCGATTGTTGCCCCTATATAGTAATATAGAATCCTCAATTGACAGATATTATATATCCCTACTATATGTAGATAAATTATTGCAGGAGGGTATTGGTGGAAAAGGAAACAAGGAAAGATTTGGTAAAAGGGCCTGACGAGTTCGTATCGGGTGTTGGCAAGACCGTTCAGTTTGTAAAGGGTCATAAAAAGGCTGTTTTACTGGCAAGCCTTGGAATATTAATCATAGTCATCGGAGTCTCCGGTTTTTCCTATTGGAGGGTTAGCAGGGAAGAAACAGCGATGATACAGTATTTCAATGCATCAGGTGATGTAAAAGCTATTGAAAAACTTGCAACGAGCTACTCTGATACAAAGGCAGGCAAGTTTGCTCTTTTACGCCTGACCGAAGAGGCATATTCGAAGAATGAGTATGAAAAGGCAATAAAATATGCAGAAGAGTTTATAACTGCATGGCAGAGCAAAGATATATTCTACTGGGAAACAATGATGACGCTCACAAGAGCGCATATGGATAATGGCAATCTTGAAGGATCATTGCCATTGCTGGAAGAATGTATATCATCTGCCCCTGAAGGCATAAAGAATGAGGCGCTGTTCTATAAAGGGGTTATCCTGAAAGAAAGCGGTAAGACGAAAGAAGCTCTGGAAGCATTTAATAAAGTTTCCGGCACATACGAATACTTGGCAAGAGTCTATATAGGTGATATTGCTCTGGCAAGCGAGGGAAAGTAAGAAGATGGGTGATAAAAAGGGGTTAAAAGGCGATAGTTTTCTTAAAGGTGCTGCGCTCTGGGTAGTGATAGCGCTTATCATGGTGATGCTGTTTCACCTTTTCAATCAGCCTGCAACCGAGATAAAGAAATTTGCTTTCAGCGAGTTTGTAAAGGTCCTGGACCAGAATCAGGTGTCCGAGGTAACCATTCAGGGGCATAAGATAAAAGGCATCATGAAGGATGGGAAACCGTTTCAGACTTTTGCCCCGGATGATCCAAAGCTTGTCGAGAGACTTATGTCAAAAGATGTCACAATCAATGCCAAATCTGCAGAAGATTCCCCATGGTACATGTCGGTGCTTATTTCCTGGATACCCATGCTTCTTCTTGTTGGTATATGGATATTTTTCATGCG
>JAGVNP010000248.1 GCA_020053185.1 Deltaproteobacteria bacterium
CGAATGTGTTCAGAATGACAAAATCATTTCTGGGAGATGGCGATTAGATGTATCTCAGCTCTTTCAGTTTTTCTTTGAGGTTGATGAGAGCGCGTTTTCTATGGCTGCGGGTATTTTTTTCTTCGGGTGTGAGTTGGGCGAAGGTTTTATTGGAAGAGGGATCGAGGAAGACCGGGTCATAGCCGAATCCGTTAGAGCCGATTGGTTTTTCGAGTATGACGCCGTGATATTCGCCTTTAGCAGTGATGACTTTGCCGTCTGGAGATGCGAGTGCCATGACGCATACGAAGTGTGCGTTTCTATTTTTTTCGTCTTTGAGTTTTTTAAGGAGCAGGGTGTAGTTGTCCTGGTCGGTGGAGTTTGGTCCTGCAAAGCGTGCAGAGAGAACGCCGGGTTTTCCGTTAAGAGCATCCACGCACAGGCCTGAGTCATCAGCAAGAGCGGTTATGTGGGAAGCCTTTGCCCAGGCCAATGCCTTTTTGGTAGAGTTTTCTTCAAATGTAGAGCCGTCCTCGATGACATCTATGGAGAGGTTGATCTCGTCTGGGGTGACGATAGCGAGATTCGGATCAGCGAGGATTTCTTTTATCTCTTTGATCTTTTTTTTGTTCGTGGTGGCAAGCAGAATTTTCATTTTAGACCGAGAACATCTGATTGTTTTTTCATGAGCTGGTGAATTCCTTTTTGTGCGATCTCGACAAGTTTTATGAGTTGGTCTTGTGAGAAAGGTTTGCCTTCTGCAGTGCACTGTACTTCGATAAGGTGATCTTTGCCTGTCATGACAACGTTCATGTCAACTTCTGCGTTTGAGTCTTCTTCGTAGTTGAGGTCGAGGAAGAGATTCTCGCCTACGATGCCCACCGAGATTGCAGCGACCTGGTCAAGGATCGGGTTTCTGGCGATCAATCGGTTTTTAAGCATGGATGAGACGGCATCGTAGAGCGCAACATATGCGCCGGTGATGGAAGCTGTTCTTGTGCCGCCGTCGGCCTGAATCACGTCGCAGTCGATCATTATGGTCCTCTCGCCCAGGATATTGAGGTTTACAGCTGCCCGAAGTGCTCTGCCGATGAGTCGCTGGATCTCGTGCGTTCTGCCGCCGAGCTTGCCTCTGGATGCCTCGCGCACTGAGCGCTGTTTTGTAGATGCAGGCAGCATGCTGTATTCTGCAGTGATCCATCCTGTGCCGGAGTTTTTCAAATGGGGCGGCACTTTCTCATCGATGTTTGCAGCGCAGATGACTTTTGTTTCGCCCATTTCGATGAGGCATGAGCCTGCGGCATGTTTGAGAAAGCCCCTGGTCATTTTTACTTCTCTCATCTGATCAGGTTTTCTGTTGTCGAAACGCTTGTCGATTTTTGGCCGTGCAACGCCTTTGTCTTTCAGGATTTCCTCAATAGATGCCATTTATCCCCCTTTGTTTGTAAGTAAAGAGCATATAAGTTTTTAAAAGGCAGTAAGTCAAGCACTTAGAAGCTCTCAGTTATCAGGGATCAGGGGCTAGCAATTCGAAATTCGAAATCCGAAATTCGCAATTGTGAAACAGACAATCCTTCTTGACACCTTGAGGCAGAGTCGGTAAATCCTTGCTGTATGAAGTTAAATTCTACGCAATCATCAGAAAAGCTGATAGCTCTTGGTGTATGCGTTTTTAGCTTTGCATGTCTTATACCAATTATCATTCACCGGGGTTTGTGGCAGGGCCAGGAGATATGGATACTGGAGGCTATCAAATCTGTACACAGATCATTTCATCTGGCACCTAGGCTGGGAGGAAACCTGATTTTTGACCACAATCCTGTCTCCATACTTTTGTTTTCCATTATACCAGGAGACAATATCATCTTTTTCAGGATTCTTCCCCTTGTGCTCGGGCTTATTTTAGCAAGCGCAGTTTTTGTTTATTGTCGTCTCTTGTGGGATATGTGGGCAGGTTTTGGGGCAGGGCTTATTACTGCAAGCAGTTTCGGGTTTCTGGTTGCATACTCATCAATGAACATGGAGGTTATCCCTTGCACGTTTGCTGCTCTTTCCTTCATGATATTTTCTCTTGCATATCTGCGATCCCTGTCTGACAAATGGTATGTCTCTTCCTATGTCCTTGCCGCCATTGCCTTTGTCACTGGCGGATGGATACCATTGTCATTTGTGTTTTTTGGCATAGTGATCCTGATTTTGTTCGATCTATCTTTGGAAAGATTTTTTGAGATCCGGGCATTAAAGGGATTTGTTTTTTTTATTGGTGCATGGATTGCCTTTTACATTATTTTTCGCTTTGCAGGAGGAGCTTCATTTGTGAGCCGGGCTTTGTCTAATGGTTCGGACCTTGGTTTTTTTGCAAGCCTATGGATATTCATCAAGGCAACACTGCCCTGGCTGCCCTTACTGATACCCGCATGGGTTTACGAGATAGATCCTGAAGGAGATGGGGCGTGGAAAAGTCTTCTGCCTGCAAAGATAGGGTTTGGTCTTACCTTTTTAATTCTTTGGCTCTCAAAACTGACTGAGCCAGGATATGCCATTTTTGCAGTTCCTTTTATGGGAATTCTTATCGGCTACTGGGTCTCAAGCAAGATGAAAGGGTTTTTCCCTAAAATAAAGACATGGGCGATTATTTTTTCAGGCATGATCATCTTTGTTGCAGGCTTGTTTTCGATCATTAACCTGGAATGGAGCATGATTGCATATAAAGGAATATCGCTCGCAGCGCTTATTATTCTTGGTGGTCTGATTATGTGGTTTGTCAGGAAAGACAGACTTAGCCTTGCTGTTGCAATAGAAATCGCTGTGGTTTTTGTAGTCATCATTAGCTGCTCGGTTATTCTTTTTCCCTATAAAGAGAAAAATAATCCGCTGGAATATATGTCATCGATTGCTTTATCTGATAAAGCCTACCTGGTCTTTGAGGACGATCTGCATATGCGGGGATATCTTGCACATGCAGGCGCAAAACCGCCCATACTTGTGGATAAAAAATTCAGGCCTCTGGGCGATGATTATTCTCTTGCAGTATCTGCACAGGATATGGATGAGTTGGTAGACGGGCTTGAAGACCGTATGAATGTGGAAGTAAAAAGCAGTTTTGAATCTGACCGCAATTATGCTCTTCTTACTGTGTCTCCAAAGAATGCAGGGGACTAGGAGACAGGGATCAGGGGTCAGGATTAAGGATGATGGGTTGCAAATTACAAATTATGAATTTTTAATTCAGCATTCAGATTCACTATCAAAGAATCCCTACCTCTTAATTTAATTCTTAATCCTTTTTAATCCCCTGAGCTGATTTTGCTCTCTGATAATATTCCAGTGCTTTTGCATTATCTCCCATGCTGGTGTATGCATTGCCAATGCTCTTTAATATCTCGGGCGGACAAGATTTTAGACTGCCTGCTTTTTCATAATACATGGATGCTTCTTCTATTTTTCCAATTTTCCATGCACTTATACCCATGCTGAAATAGGTAAAACAGGCAAAGCTTGTTTTATCAATGTTGGTTGCAGCTAAGATCTCTTTGTATGTCTTGTATGCATTGGGAAAGTCCTTTTTCGCCCAAAAAGAATTTGCAAGACCAAGTTTTGCCTTCATGAGATCAGGCTTTAATTTAAGAGCCTGCTGATAGTTGTTGATGGCATTGTCGTATTGTCCCATCATCATCTGGGCAAGGGCCAGGTTGCTCATGGCAAGGTAGTCATAGGGAAGTTCGATGATTGCGTTTATGCATAGTTCCTGGGCTTCCTGGAATCTTCTCTGTTTTATATAGATCTGCGCAAGGTTTACATTGCCGGAGCTTGAGTTCGGATATTTTGCAATGGTGTTTTCCCACAGGGTTTGCGAGTCCTGCCAGATGTCGTTTTGGTGAATGGTCATTGCGCTATACATAATGACTATCATGGACAGCAGTGCCACAGAAATGAGTTTCGGAAAATCTTTTGATATCCACTTTACCTGGATGCGCGTATCCCATAGCCTGATAATGATAAAGCCCAGAAGCACGCACCAGCTTAAAGCCGAGAGCAAGCCGTACCGGTCAGTGAGTGTCTGCGAGATGGGGAAAACATGAGATACAGGTAGCAAAAATATGTAATACCATGCCACGAAAATCGCATAGATATACCATCTTTTGAATATGGCCAATAGACAAGAACCTATCAATATCACATTTATCATGACAAAAGCCCAAGGCTGCCACATAGATGGATCAGTGTATAATTTTATGGGATAGTCTGCTGTATAGATTATGGTAAATGCAATAAGCCTGATATAGCTCACAAGGATCTGGGATACTGCAAGCAGGTTTGTCCAGAAAGAACCTCCATGATATGGTTTTATCCCGCCTGCAGAAGCCATCATAGTGATGAGTCTCGTGATCATGGGAACAACTATAATAAGCAGTGCTCCATAGAAAATGAGCCTTTTCTTTACGGAGACGAACTCCCTTCGATGGAGCAGTAGGCACAGGTCGATTGCAGCTATTATTATGGGGATCATAAGTGCAGTAGGCTTTGAGAGAGCAGCAAGCACAAGAGAGAGGATACTGAATCCATAATAGATTTTTTTGCCTGACCTTGCTTTTAAAAATGTCCACAGACTTAAAAAAGTGAAGATTCCGAGTAAGGGCTCTTTTCTTGCATAGAGCCATGCAGTGGACTCCACGTGTATGGGGTGCAGGGCATAGATGAGCGAAGAGATGCTTGCCCACAGGAATGACTTGTCTTCATCGATGCCGAAAGATATGAACAGCTCTTTTAAAAAGAGCCAGCATATAAGGATCATGATAAAATAAAGAAGTATGCTATGCAGATGCATACCTAAAACCACTTCATCTCCCCAGATGGAAAAGTCGATCATATAAGACAGATCTCTTACAGGTTGATGGGTAGAATCAGCGTGAAAGATAAGGATGTCTTTCAGGTTTTCAATTGATATCGAGTGAATGGTAGATCTTGTAAAAAGTGCTGGGTCATCCCAGTTTGTGGCCTCATTATCGAGGATATTAAAATGCAAAACAAAGATAAGGATGAACAGTAGTACAACAAAGAGTTGTTTTATGTGTGATTTGTTTTTTAAAATATTCATAAGAGGATGGTTAATTATACCTATATTTCTTCTTTACCTTCATGATGTCCGGAATATGGATGCACTTGCCAGGAACAATATCGCTGCCGTCATCAATGCGGTAAGTAAGGGGTTTGTCTGTGCGCTTGAGGACAAGATCCAGGTTTTCCCATCGGAATTTTGTCGGCGTCCAGAAACGGGGAACAGCCGCCCACTCCATATAGAAATATCCTGTTCTGGTTTTATCACGAAGTATCATGATGTGTTTTGAAAAGCCGAGATGTTCCATGTCATCCTGCCAGTCAAAGCCCAGGGTGGCATTTTTTGCAGTCGCAGGGTCACACCCGCTCTTCATCAGGATTGTGCCGGGTATTCCTGTGAGCAGATACCAGGATTTCAATGATTTATCCCATTTTTTTTCCTTTTCAGACATTACGCCATCGATAATCACTCCTTCTCTGTCTGCGGATGAGATGAATTTTGCAGTGCTTTTCAGGATATCATTATTTAGCAATACCCTCTTGTTCATGTCCTCGCCAAAACTCATCTCAATATATTTTACAGCCCATTCAGGATAGGGAGAGTTGTACCATGCAGAACAGTTGAAAGCGAAAAACGGGGTAATGACGGCATCAGTAACCGTGGTAGATGAGCCTGCTCCGAGAGTATATTTTATCTTCCATGTTGCTCTCCGGTAATCGATTACATTTCCCTCATACCAGGCCCTGAAGCTTAAATCGAACTCTGATTCATTATGCTCTATCTTTTTCCCAACTGCAGGAATTGCAACAAGGCTAATGCTGATACTGTTATGCACATCAATAGGCACAGCCCCCATGGAAGGCGATCCCAACATGGTTTGTATATTTCCGGTGGGAACAGTCTTTGAGCCCACCTTACGGCATTCGCACTGGGCATATGTAAAGGGAGAGAAGCTTATTCCGACCTCTGGATAGAATTTTGTGTAGTCAATTGGTGATCTGGCAGGAGCCCTTCCTGAAAATGTGGTCAGATATACCCAGCCCCGCTCATATTCTTTTGAATATGATATCTCTATTTCGTATACGCCTGTTGATCCAGGGAGTTGATTTTTTACATATGATTTATCTAACTTGTGTCCTGCATCTGCGACCATGAAGAACAAAAGATCTCCTCCGTTAAATATGCCATCTCCATCCTTTGAATTTGCCTCAGGGCCTGATGTCAGCACTACTTGTCCTTCTTTGCTGAACTCAACTATATCAAACGGGATGGGGCGCAGCTTTCCCTGACTGTATGCATATAGCCTGACGCTTTCTATCTGAGATGTTTCAGTAAAATTGAAATTCTTTCCGGGCAAATATGCTACATCTCCCAAGCGTTTAAGAGTCTTTTTTATCTTAATGGGATCACTCGCTTCAAAATACTTGGGATCTCGCATTTGGGCCTGTTCCAGCAAAAACAGATCATATCCGTTCTTTATCCCAGGGCCGAATTCCTTCTCATACAGATCACCCAATCTCTGGATGTACAAAGGCCACTCTTTTTCTGCCTTTCGCACTTTGGCCCAAAACTCAGGAGGCATCTTTGCAAGTTCTTTGTCAGTCCATGTCGACAATGGGAATAATTCCTCAGGCCATGCTTTAGTTCCTTGTTCCACTCGTTTCCATTCCTGATCAGGTGTAGCCTTTAGAATTTTAAGCCGTTCCGCATCATCAAGTGCAAAAATGGGAAGCGATATGAAAAAAAATAATGCAATAATAATTCCTGTTTTCTTACGCATAAACCTCTCCAGAAATATATTCTCTAGAATAGCTGAAACTTGGCTTTAACACCAACAGAATTATCGCTTAGAGCCTCTTTTTGCATAATGTTTTTTTATTGCAGCCAGCACG
>JAGVNP010000038.1 GCA_020053185.1 Deltaproteobacteria bacterium
AGTCAGCTGATCAGGGATATGCTTCAGCACAATTTTATCTTGGGGTGATGTATGACAATGGATATGGTGTGCAGAAGAATGAAGCTGAAGCAGTGATGTGGTTTAAAAAGGCTGCCGATCAGGGAGATATCGCAGCAAAAAGTGTTCTCGATATGCGGAAAAGTTTAGGCTTGCCATACTAAAGATTCTATTTCCTGTTGAGCTTTAGATTTTCAGTTTTTTGCTGCCTGCTGCCCACTACTTACTTCTTACTTCATTTGCATGGTTGGGTTTTTTGGATAAAAAGCCAATGCCAGTACGCTCAATACTGAATATAGGATTATTTCCAAGTTTTCTGTTACAGGTTGCTTTTTCTTGATAAAACCATAGGCATGAACAATCACCTGAAAAATTCCAATTAGTAAAATCAGGGGAAACATAAATCGATATTTCCAGGGATTTCTGGCAGACCAATAGCTCATAATAATTGTGGGCAAAATAAGTCCTCCCAGAGATCTCCCCAGATAATTTGCAAGGTCTGTATCCTCAGGGATTTTCCAGCCAACACGACGTGCCCATGACATTGGGCAGATAAATAACGGCAAGGCAAACAGAAGCAGGTAGAAAGTTGCTCCTATAAACAAAAAGTATTTTGACATTTTTTCCATCTAGCCCCTCCTTACTATAGCGATATAACAACAATACACTTAAGCTAAATCTTAAAGTCTTTTTTTAGTTTTTGATAGATGAGATCCTCGCCATATATCGTGTCAGCAATTGGCCATGCGTAGGGTCCGTGTCCCTCATGGATCGTTAGATCACTGGTATCGCGATATATATAGTAATCAAAATCGATTGTATTTGAGTCATAATGGAATTTAAGATCTTCTCCTAAATAGCTCAGATATTCAAATGCATAACAATAGTAGCCGTAAGTCTTTGCGTCTTTTATTTCTAGTTGTTTGCCTGTGTCGCTGAAAATAATTTTTGCCGCTATATAAATTTCCTTATTGTTTCTGTCTATCTTAACGCTGTTTGAATCATAATAGATGGTCGAACCATCACTGAGCGTTGCTGTATAGACCCAATTAAAAGTATGACCTGAAAAAGGATCTGTATAAGTATTATCTGCGGCAACGTTGGTTGCGCCAAATGTCATAACGATTAGAAATGTATAAAAAAGCTTTATTAGTTTCCCATTCACGAAAAGTCTTTTTATCAAGACCTTCTCCAGGCTAATTATTTTTGTATTTTTTGAGAACATCATTGATTATCTTTTTCAGGTCGTATTCAAGGAAGGGTTTTGTCAGAAAACCAACGGGGTTTGTCTCTTTAGCTTTTTTAATGATCTCTTCTTCTGAATATGCGGTTGAATAGATGATAGGGGTGTGACATCGAGCGCTGATCTCTTTTGCTGCATCGATCCCATCGGTTCGTCCCTGTAATGCAATATCCATTATTACCAGATCAGGACAAATCGCTTCTGCCTTTTTGAGTGCTTCTTCCTTGCTGGATGCAATGCCAATCACACAATGTCCTAGGTTTTCTATCATTCTCTTAAGAGCATAGGCCTGGATCAATTCGTCTTCTACAATCAGGATATTGATATTTTTCATATTTTAGTATCCTTCTTTATCCTGAATTTTACTGGAAACTCTACTTTTACCTTTGTACCCTTGTCCCGCTCAAACAGTACAGTTCCCCAAAGTTGTTCAGCTAAAATCTTTACTAACCACAGCCCGAAGCTCTTTGACGAATCAAGATCAATATTATCAGGAATGCCTACGCCGTTGTCGCTTATTGTCAGCTGTACGTTTGAGTCAGTTGATTGGTGAAACTCTATAGTGATTTCTCCTTTTCCATTAGGAAAGGCATGCTTAAGGCTGTTAGAAATCAGTTCGCTGATTATGATACTGCATGGTATGGCCATATCAACATCCAGGGGAATATTATCAATTGCGGTTTTTAATGAGACGTTTTTGGGATTGATGTTGTACGTGTTAAAGAGATTCAAGGCCATGGGTTTTACATAGTCGGATAATTTTATCTCTGTATAGGTTCCTGATGCATACAGGTTTTCATGCACTGCAGCCATGGACATGACCCTGTTGTGAATATCCACAAAAGATGCAGATGCTTTTTTATCAGTTATGTGTTCCTGTTGCAGGCTTATGAGGCTGTTAATTATCTGCAGATTGTTTTTCACCCTATGATGTACTTCCCGCAAAAGTACCTCTTTTTCGCTCAGCGATTTTTTGATCTGTTCCTCTGCCTTTTTTCGCTCTGTTATGTCTAACTGAACAGAGAGGCTGTGCATAATGTTTCCTTCTTCATCCCTTACCGCATCAACGTTCAAAAGCACGTGTCTGCGCTCTCCAGTTTTTGATACTATTACAAGCTCTTCGTTCTGCAGCTTGCCGGTTTTTTTCCAATTTTCGAAAAGTTTCGCCCTTATTTCTTGCGATTCTGGCGCATATATGCGGTTAAGCTCTTCTCCCACCAGCTCTTCCTTTGAATAACCGAGCACATTCAGTGCGGATTTGTTTACGTCTATTATCTTGCCTTGTGGAGAAACCATATAGCAATATCCGGGTTCGTTTTCGAAAAAAGCCCTGAATTTTTGTTCGCTCTCTTGCATCGTTCTTTCTGCCTTCTGTCGCTCTGTGATGTCATGACCCTGGGCGATTATTGAGACGAGCGTCTTTCCA
>JAGVNP010000111.1 GCA_020053185.1 Deltaproteobacteria bacterium
ATGCCATCCCCCCAAGAGTCTTTCCAAGGTAGAGCAAATCATTGATGAAATGAAACAGGGCTCCAGAAATACGGCGAAATTTTGGATTGATCTCCCGATTGGTAAAGCAAAAGAAAAGCAGAAGGTTCTTATCCAATATTTTGCTCTGCGTGATTCTCATGGAAAATATCTTGGCTGTCTGGAAGCAAGCCAGAACATAACAGAGATACAGTCACTTACAGGAGAAAAAAGGCTTATAGATTAGCTAGGGGCATGAAATGATATTAAACTGGAAGGAAACATATAAAGACAGACTCGTTGATGCGAGGACAGCCCTAAAGAAAATCAGGAGAGGGTCCCGCATATTTATCGGCTCTGCCTGCGGCGAACCCCAGCTTCTGGTAAAGACGCTTCTTGAAATAGCACCGAGCCTTGCAGATACCGAGATCATTCATTTTCTTGATATGAGCGATGCTCCTTATACAGAAGAGAGGTTTGATGCCAATTTCAGGCATAATGCACTCTTTATCGGTGCGAGTGCGAGAAAGGCTATCCGGGAGGGAAGGTCAGATTACACGCCGGTACTTCTTTCTGAAATACCGGCATTAATGATTAAAGGAAGGATGCACATCAATGCTGCGCTTATAACAGTTTCTCCGCCTGATAAGAGCGGGTATGTGAGTCTCGGGGTTTCAGTTGATATCACAAAAACTGCTGCCGAGGTCGCTGATTATGTGATCGCAGAAGTAAATCCCAACATGCCGCGAACATTGGGCGATAGTTTCATGCATGTGAGTGAAATCCATGCGTTTGTTGAAAATGATGCACCGATCCTTGAATTTCAGCTCAAGCCGTCTGGTGATATTGCAAACAAGATTGCAGCGCATATTGCTGATCTTGTGGATAATGGCTCTACTATACAGACAGGTGTAGGCAGGATTCCGAGCGCAGTGTTTCCGTATCTGAAAAACAAAAAAGATTTGGGTGTCCATACCGAGGTCTTTACTGAAGGCATTATTGATCTTATTGAAGAAGGGGTAATTACCTGTAAGAAAAAAACTATTCATGAAGGAAAGATTGTATCGAGCTTTTGCATGGGCACAAGGCGGCTGTATGATTATGTGGATAACAATCCTTTGTTCGAATTTCATCCTGTGCTTTATGTGAATAATCCTGCGGTTATTGCTCAGAATGACAAGATGATCTCTATCAATGCAGCAATTACAGTTGATCTCACCGGACAGGTGAATGCAGATTCTCTGGGTTTTGTGTTCTATAGCGGCATAGGAGGCCAGGTTGATTTTGTCAGGGGAGCAGCAATGTCGCATGGAGGAAAATCAATAATTGTTGTTCCCTCAACCACTGATGACGGAAAGAAATCCAGGATTGTGCCCTATCTGGACAAAGGCGGTGGCGTAGTGGTGACCAGGGGCGATGTGCATTATGTGATCACTGAGTATGGCATTGCATATCTGCACGGCAAGTCCATACGGGACAGGGCATTAGCGCTTATCAATATAGCGCATCCGAATTTTCGTGAAGAGTTGCTTGTTGCAGCAAAGGAACAAAATTTTGTCTACAAAGACCAGATGGTGCCAACAGTTTTGTATCCCGAGCAGTATGAAACTTACTGGAAAGATCATAAGGGAGAAGAAATATTCTTCCGTCCAGTAAAATCCACAGATGAGAGGGGAATTCAGGATCTATTTTATTCTCTTCCTGAGCAGGATGTGTATACGAGGTTCTTTCAGAACCTGAAGGCGCTCCCGCATAAGCTTGCTCAACCGCTGGTAGCACTTGACTACACTGACAGGATGGCAATTGTAGGGGTAATGGGTAAAGAAGAGACTGAGAGCAGGGAGCAGATCATTGCAGTAGGACGCTATATCAGGGATGTGAACACGAATCTTGCAGAGGTGGCATTCACCATCCACAACGACTGGCAGCATAGGGGTATCGGGACATTTCTGCTAAAATACCTGGTTCAGATTGCACAAGAGCATAATATTGCGGGCTTCACTGCAGATGTGCTGCGGGAAAACACCCCCATGATGAAGGTTTTTGCAAAATCAGGTCATCCTATGAAGACAACGTTAGAGTATGGGGTATATGAGATTGAGATACTGTTTCAGAAGACCTCCCCTTGACCAGAGGAGATAACCCTTTATTTCTCTAAGATCTCGATAAGGTGATTGATCAGATCAGAGGTTGTGATAATTCCGACCAGTATTTCGCCATCCAGCACAGGAAGCCCGCCGATCTTTTCATGTTCCATGATACGGGCTGCTTCTATGAGATCAGTATCTGGACTTACAGTGAGCGGCTTTCTTGTCATGCAGCTTCCCACTGTGAGCTCATTAAGAAGATATTTGTCATATGATGTTTCGTGAAAAACCACTGGGGAGTTTGTAGCCTGTCTCAAGTCTCTGTCAGTAACGATTCCAATAAGTTTTGATCCATCAAGGACAGGAAGCCGCCTGAATCCTCCCTGGTCCATTTTTTTTATGGCATTGATAATAGGCTCATCAGGGCTTATAGTTGCCACCTTTTTCTTCATCAGGTTTTTTACCTTCACCATAGATCCCCCGCCATAGATAAATTTATCGTTATAGTACCATAAATACACCCTGCTGTAAGCATAAAGCTAGCTAGGGCCATTACTTGTCTTTGGTTGAAAAGAGTTTTTTTCTTACTGCCTCGCG
>JAGVNP010000236.1 GCA_020053185.1 Deltaproteobacteria bacterium
AGAAGGAAACAAAAATGAATCGGCAGTATCCCGAAAGCATGAAATCTTTGAATCAAAAGATGGGCTTGTGGCAATTGCCGGTGGCAAGCTAACCACTTACCGGCTCATGGCAGAAGAACTGCTCTTCTATCTGGTGAAAAAGGCATATCTTCCCCCATTTAAAGAACAGAGCCATAGCGAGAAATTCTTTTCTCAAAAACCTTTTAAGGTAGGCATTACCAGGGAAGATTTTGACCGCATTGTTGCAGAAAAAAATCTGGCTGATATCTCATGGCCTGAACAACTGGAACACCTTCACCATCAGTACGGAACACAGGGAATTTCAATACTTGAAAGCATAAAGGCCAATCCTGAAGCAGGAAAACCTCTTCTTGAAAAATATCCCCACTGCAAGGCAGAAATTGATTTTATCCTGGAAAATGAAAACGCACCTTGCTTGATAGACATATTGTGCCGCAGAACAGAAGCACAGTGGATGATATGGCACTATAAACAGCCTGAGCTGGCTGAAAAGGTTGCGGATATCATGGCAGGATATTACGGATGGTCAGCCGAGCGCAAAAAAGCTGAAATCGAACACTACATCTCATATGTGAAAAAGACCATCTGGTTCTGATGCCGGGATTAATGCACGGCGTTATTCTGACAAGATGAGACCTTTTCATAATACCCACGCTGTCATTGCGAGCAAAGCGAAGCAATCTCAATTCGCCTGTAATTCCAATTGGATTGCCACGTCGCTATTCTCCTCGCAATGACTGGATCACTAATTTTGCAAGGGTCGAAAGATATCACCGTAAAGTCTGAATGTGTTGTGATACAGCGTCTCGACCACTTCATCACGATGAACACCCTTGATCTCGGCAATTGCATTGATTGCCGTAATCACATTGCCGGGCTCATTGCGTTCGTCAGGCAAAGGCCCAAGAACAGGGCTGTCCGATTCAATGAGAAGCGACTGCAACGGCAGCCTTTTAACCAGATTCTGTTTTTGTTGAGAACGCACAATTGATGGGGGGATTGAGAAATAATAACCAGCCTCTACTGCAGCAAGGGCAAACGATGCCTTTCCGTCAAATGCATGAAGCTGGACCCTCTTTGCCCCTGATTTAAGGAGCAGGTCTACAGCATAATGTCCTGCGGAACGCGAATGCACGTTAAGGGGCAGATCGAGTTCCAAAGACAGTTTTATAAAAGAACAAAATATCTCTCTTTGAATCTCCCTGCCCTTTTCGTCTTTAACTGCCCAGTAATCAAGACCTACCTCGCCTATTGCGATTAATATTTCGCGTTCGCAGCGGATAAAGCTAAGAAGCTCTTCTAGCTGCTGTATATCCAGGTGGGATGGATAAAGCCCGGTACATGGCCGTATGACAGGATATGTTTCAGCCAGCTCAATATTTTTCCTTGCACCCGGCAGATCTTCACTTACCGCAATAATGGCAGCAATGTTTGCGTTTTTTGCCCTTTCAATGACCTCGTGCAGATCAATGTCAAAGCACGGGTCATTGAGATGGGCATGGGTATCAATGATTCTGTGCATCCACTAATCTATTATCAACCTAAATCCAGCCAAGTATACCGGCAAAAACAATAAGCATCAGTGCATTTATCGCAAGCAAAGAACCGATAAACTTTATCTGTGTCTTTGGCTGCCAGTCATAGCAGTAAAAGGCTGCTGCAAAGAATGGGATGTATACCGTGATGAATACAGGGAATGCTCCCCACCATGGATATACCCAGACGAATGTGGGCGTTCTGACAAGGAATATCTCTATTATGGAGTAAACAGCTGCATTTAGAATCGCAAAAAAGAGACGGTTATTGATGCCCAGCACCTTCATTTTCCTGTCCAGGGGAAGAATCTTGCTTAATGCAAGTCCGGAAATTGAAAACATGAGGCTGATCTCTATACCCACTCCGACCAGGATAAGGAATGAGGTTCCGGTGGGTACAGTCCAGAGAGCATGCCCAGAAAAATACTGGATAAGTGCATTAATGATCTCTACAAACCAGTGCACCATGTAAAGAGCAAGCCCTGCTGCGATGCTTTTCCAGTTGCCTTTGGAAATCTCATTTAAATACACATAGGCTACCAGGCTGAGCAGCGTAATAATATGCCACTGAAACAGATCTCCGCTTCTGAGTATGGAAAGAGCCATCTGGGTTGCTTCCGGATTATGCAACATCATACAAACCTCCTGAATTATTTTTTCGCTTATGAAAAAATCATTGTAACTATTTATAATAGAAAAGTTTTTTCGTGTCCAAATATATTTTGTTCAAACTAACAATTGGCACACAATACTGGCGATATGGTATATATAAACTACAAAGGAGGCGGTTATGGATCTCTCAAAGGAAGAAAAAGATTTTTTGCTCGCGATCGCAAGAACAACCATACAGTCTATTATAGATGGGAAAGCCATGCGTGAGGTTCCAATTGATAAATCCCAACTTACAGAAAACCTGCAACAGAAAGCCGGGGTTTTTGTAACCCTGCATAAAAACCACGATCTCAGGGGCTGCATTGGATACATACTTCCAATGATTCCCTTATGGGAAGCAGTGATGGAAAATGCCAGGAATTCTGCTTTTCGAGACCCGAGGTTTTCGCCTCTTAATCCAAAGGAGCTTACAGAAGTGGGTATAGAAATCTCTGTTCTCACCCCGCCAGAACCGATAGCAGATGCATCGGAATTTCGTGTGGGCATTGACGGAATAATATTGAAAAAAGGGCCATATCAGGCAGTGTTTTTGCCCCAGGTCGCGCCTGAACAGGGATGGAATAGAGAGACAACACTTGCTCATTTGAGCATGAAAGCTGGACTGGAGCCGGATGAATGGAAGAGCGGCGCAAAATTCGAAACATTCCAGGCAATTGTATTC
>JAGVNP010000042.1 GCA_020053185.1 Deltaproteobacteria bacterium
AACAGCGCAAAAAAAATTGTCTGGCAATTTACGACACCAGACGCTCGGATTAAACTGAAGCGTCTCTATCCGAATTTGTAGACGTTACATGGTACTAGTTACTCGTCACTGTTTAGTTGTTCGCCAGACTCTCAAGCACATGAATCAGCAAATCCCAGAAATCCTTTACTGACTTGATATTCACCATTTCAGATGGTGAATGCGCATGCTCGATTGTCGGTCCAAACGAGATCATATCAATGCCTGGGCATTTTTCGCCGATTACACCGCATTCTAAGCCGGCATGGATTGCTGTTATCTTAGGCTGTTTTTCATAAAGGGATTTGTATACTTTTATGCAGCTATGCAGGAGAGGAGATTCCATGTTCGGTCTCCATGCAGGATACCCATCGTTCTGTCGCACTTTAGCGCCGGCAAGCAGTCCGACTGCTTTTACCTGGTCCGAGATCTCTCTGATCGCGCTTGCAATAAAACTTCTCTGGCTTGTCAAAAGATGGAATGTGCTTTTTTTGATATAGCACAGGGCGCAGTTTGTGGATGTCACTACAACATTGTTCATGGCAGTGCTCATGCGTATTGGGCCATGAGGCACAGTAGAAAGGATTTGATAGATCTTTGATGCATCTTGTTTTGAAATGACCTTATTGTCTGAATTCATAGGCTCATTCGGGATGATCTGAACATGGTCAATTTGGCCCAGTTCTGAGCAAAAGATCGAACAATGCTCGTCAGCCAATTTTTTTAAAGCTTTCATCTGCGAGGGTTTGATATAAACAACAGCCTCAGCCTCCCGCGGTATGGCATTATGCTTTGTGCCTCCCTCAATAGAGCCGAGGAGAATGTCCAGTTTTTCAGATGCATTCAGCAAAAGCCTGTTCAACAGCTTGATGGCGTTTCCCAGTCCCAGATGAATATCGGTGCCGGAATGTCCGCCCCTAAGTCCGGTGACTTTTATCAAAACAGGCTTAAATCCCTTTGGCGCCTGCGTGTAGTGTATCGGGAGACTTATCTCGGTATTCTGGCCTCCAGCACACCCGATATACAGGTATCCTTTCTGCTCAGTGTCGAGGTTGATCAGGGTCTTTGCTTTCAGAAAATCAGGTTTGAGTTTGTTCGCACCGGTAAGCCCTGTTTCCTCATCAACAGTAAATAAGAGTTCAAGCGGAGGATGAGTCAGTGATTTATCTTCTGCAATGGCGAGCATGGCAGCAAGTCCGATGCCGTTGTCTGCGCCGAGCGTGGTTTTGTCTGCCCGCATCCATGCACCTTCCCGCACAAGCCTGATTGGATCTTTTCTGAAATTATGAACAGTGTCTTTGTCTTTTTCACAGACCATGTCCATGTGTGCCTGGAGAACAATCGGCTTGCCTCCTGCCCCCTTCTTTTTCATGAGAATATTTCCGACAGCATCTTGCTTGCAGGGTAAGCCATGTTTTTTTGCAAACTTGATCAGATAATCACGGATCATAGCCTCATTTTTTGATTCGCGGGGTATCTGTGATATCTCATAGAAATAGCGCCACAATGCTTCTGGTTTTAAATTGCGGATTGTCTTCATAATAAGTGTGTATAGCAGTTAAACGCTAAAGGTCAAAGGATAAAGGTAAAGGGCCGTAAGGCGTAAAACGTAAGGGGTAAGGCGTGACGAGTGTCATTGCGAGGAGCGTAGCGACGTGGCAATCTCACACAAATTGTCATTCCCGCGAAGCCTGTCCTCGATCTGATCGGGGAGCGGGAATCCATGTAGCGTATAACTATCTTAAAACACTGGATTCCCATTTACATGGGAATGACAATGCGGAATTTTTGTTTACGATAAAAAAAGAGATCCGGCAACTTCATCGATTGCCGGATCATCTGTTATGAGTTAAATCTTATGACTCTTATGACGCGAAGCACTCATCAGGGATATCCAAGATAGAGAGGTCTTCGTTCTTGATTGCTTTTACTGCAGCATCAACCTCGGGTAGCACATTCTTTATGAAATATTTCGCAGAAGCAATCTTACCAACATAGAACGCTGCATCCTTGTTTGTTTTTGCTGCATCTTTCCATTTTGAGTTATCAGAAACATTGATCCCAAGACCGCTGAGTTTTTCTGCTGCAACAGAAGCCTGCCAGAGCAGCAACCATCCGAACACCACCTTGCCCATCATTACGAGGAATGGATATGCATTGCCCACAGGTACAAGGAATTTTCCTTCCTTGCCGCATTTGGCAAAGAACATCGAGATCTCAGCCAAAGCATTTACTGCTGCCTGTACATCATCAGCAAGATCCTTGAGTCCGTCCTGCGTTTTGGCCTTGGCAACCATTGCATTCATCTCGCCTAACAGATTCATGAAGTTCGCGCCTTTTTTCATGCCAAGCTTACGGCCAACCAGGTCAAGTGCCTGCATGCCGTTTGCACCTTCATAGATGGATGCGATCTTCTCATCTCTCATGAACTGCTCGATAGGATACTCTGAGCAGAAGCCGTATCCGCCGTATACCTGCATTGCCATCTCAGTGATCTTAAATCCGACATCCGAGCAGTATGCCTTGCAGATAGGTGTGAGCGTCTCTATGATGCCAGCCCATTTTTCAGCATCAGCTTCATTGTCTGATGTAAGGGCTTTATCGCCAGAGAATGTGCAGAAATACATGAGTGCCCTCATTCCATCAACATGCGCCTTCATCCAAAGCAGGTTTCTGCGAATATCAGGATGGTTGATAATGGTTACCCTTGGCGCTTCTGGGTTTTTGAAGTCCAGAAGTGAGGAACCTTGCAGTCTTTCTTTTGAGTACTTGAGCGCATGTAGGTAAGCGATGCTCCCAGAGGTAAGTCCCTGCATGCCCACACCGATTCTTGCCTCGTTCATCATCTGGAACATGACCTTTATGCCCTGGCGCTCTTCACCGAGAAGTTCTGCATAGCAATTGTTGGCGTCGCCAAAGTTTATCAGGCAGGTGGCGCTGCCGTGTATTCCCATCTTCTCCTCGATCTTTCCGATCTCGAAGTCATTGCGTTTGCCAAGACTGCCGTCTTTGTTGACTAAGTATTTAGGAACGAGGAATATAGAAATTCCTTTTGTGCCTGCAGGATCGCCTTCGATTCTCGCGAGCACCGGATGGATTACGTTTTCTACAAGATCATTGTCTCCCGAGGTGATAAACAGTTTTGTCCCCTGAAGCTTGAATGTACCGTCAGGCTGTCTGATTGCCTTTGTGCTCAGATTTCCCAAATCAGTGCCTGCTCCCGGCTCGGTCAGACACATGGTTCCTGACCATTCACCAGAGATCATCTTGGGAAGATATTTATTTTTCTGCTCTTCGGTTCCATACACTTCGACCAAATGTGCAGCGCCTTCAGTAAGTCCCGGATAAGCGGTGAATGCAAAATTGTGCAAAAACCAGTCGTGCGCAGCGGTCCGCATAATATGGGGCAGGCCCTGTCCGCCGACTTCCTGCGGGAATGACATTGCGCTCCAGCCGCCTTCGCAATAAAGCTTATAGGGACGGTGGAATATTTTTGGCACATGTACCTGTCCATTTTCAAGCTTGCAGCCCTCGCGGTCTCCTTCCACAAGAGTAGGGAAGATCTCTTCTGTTGAAAATTTCTGCGCCTCTGTAAGGATCATATCGAACATGTCCTTGGAAAAATCCGCAAACTTGGGGTGATTGCAGAGTTTTTCTATGCCGAGCATCTCGTGAAGTACAAACTTCTGATCCCTCTCATCCAAAATCAAACTTGCCATAAAAGCCTCCTCTTTGAAATTTTATGAAGCGTTCAATAAACCACATGGGCTCTTTGATTGTCAAATCAAAATCAAAGCGAAAAAGTTTTTGCTACATAGATGTCTCTACAATTTTTTACTTGTCAGAGTTAAAGAGCGTATTCATAATATCTCAAAATATGCGTGCAATTTTTACATGTATTTTATACAGGTTATATTATTCATTGACTGTTTGATGGAGGTAAAACACATGATTGAGACAATTAAGAAAAGACGTAATGCCAACCTGATCCTGATTGTAGTGCTGTTGTTATTGTTTCTAATATCCTGTGCGCATCAATCCGAACCCTTTAATCCGCGGCCTGATCTGTCGAGAGTCTTCGTAATTGCGCAGACCACCCACGGAGCAGTGGCCGGGTTTCAAGCCGAAAAAGGGCTCAAGGTTTTTCTGGGCATTCCCTATGCCCAGCCCCCGGTTGGCAAGCAGCGCTTTGCTCCGCCACAACCTATGGTGCCATGGGGATACGTCCGACCGGCTTATGTCTTCGGACCAAGCTGCCCGCAGCCTCTGGATGAGTTTGAACCGGCATCGCTGCTCCATCAGGACGAAGACTGTCTTAGTCTCAATATCTGGACTCCGGCTACAGACAGCAAACGCCGTCCGGTTATTGTTTATATCCACGGGGGAGGGTTCATTGAAGGCGGTTCCGGCGATCCGCTCTACAATGGAGCGTATCTGGCCAAACGCGGCGACATTGTTGTTGCGAGTATAAACTACCGCGTAGGAGCGTTCGGTTTCCTCTCTCTCGATGAATTCGGCCAAGAGTTTGCCGGATCAGGCAATCTGGGACTGCAAGATCAGATCGCGGGTCTCACATGGATAAAACATAACATAGATCGATTTGGCGGCGATCCTGACAACATCACTATAATGGGAGAATCTGCAGGCAGTGCCAGCGTAATGTTTCTGATGATCTCACCAATGGCCAAGGGGAAAGGGCTATTTCACAAGGTCATTGCACAAAGTGGAAACATAAATTTGGCACGGACCAAAGACGAGGCAGCTGCAATTACGCGGCGTTTTATGGAATTGGCTGATGTCAAGGATGTTGAAGGTCTGCGGGGTTTATCCAATCAGCGGATGGTTGATATCAGTGAAAAGATATTGAATGAGGAGGGATTCAATGCTGACCTGACATTTGCGTTCGTCAAGGACGGTGTATTTGTCCCGCTCGATCCGTACGCTGAATTTGCAAAAGGCACTGCAGCAGGCATACCGCTCCTGAACGGCACCAACTACAATGAGACCCGTTACTGGCTTAACTATTACCCCTCGGTCAAATATGTTCCCATCAGTGTAATTTTGTGGCTTGCGCCCAATTATGTCTCCATGATGGGAGATAAACAGGATGAGATTCTGCGATACTACCGGAAAACACGGCCCGATCCTGGCTGGGGAGGCATAGCTTTTGGCCTGAGCACTGATATGATGTTCCGGGTTCCGCATATCCGGGTATCAGATTTGCAGAGTGCCTACGCCCCGGTCTGGATGTATCGCTTCGACTGGAAATCGCAGGCATCAAGTGACCTTGGAGCCTGCCATGCCATTGAACTGCCTTTTGTGATGGGCACTTTTGATTCTCCGACCCGCTATCAGATTATCGGCCCCAATCCGCCTATGGATCTTTCAGATATCACGATGCAGGCATGGATCGCATTTGCACGCTCCGGCAACCCTAACCATAGCGGTATGCCGGAATGGCCGAATTATGATACTACCCGCCGCGCGACCATGATCTTCAACGAGCGCAGCATGGTTCAGGATGACCCGAACAAGGCGGTGCGCCAGCTCTATCAGGAGCTGTTGTACTGAATAGGAGAGGATAGTATTTAGGGCAGGGTTATTTTTGTTGAGAATCTGAATTGTCCGGCTGCGAGTTGAGTAATTTTGCCTCAGTTTCTGCAAGCGCTCGTCTTGTGCGGAGTACTTCTTTTCTTAAGAATTTTATCTGGGATGCAATGAATCCGAAAGACAGGATCTGAATGCCTGCTAGGATAAAGAGCACCATAAAGACCATGATTGGTCTGTTAGGGTTGAGTGCTCCTGCAAAATATAGAGATACGATATATGCTCCTATGCCTAATCCGATAAGTGTAAGAAGCACGCCCAGGATGCCGAACAAAAGTATTGGCCGTTCGAACATGGTGAAAAACAAATGGGAATAGGCGATAGAGCCAAACGAGAATTTTGACTTTCCCTTTTTCCTTGTCTTTAACGTGGCAGGGATTTCTTTTATCTTGAATCCCATTGCAAGCATCTTTGACAGGATTTCGAGGTGGATCTCTTTCTCGTCTGATTCAAGATCCAGGGAAGCAATCACCTCTTTTCTGTAGCACCGCGCAATGCATGTGATGGTGTACACCTTTTCAGGCATTGCAAGCTGCAAGACCCAGTTGCCCAAGCGGCTTGGTATAAGACGCGAGCTTGGCACGCCTTCTGCTTTTCCGCCCTTCATGTACGGGCTTAAAAGCACTGCATCGATATCGTTTTCGTTGTCCAGCACCTGTGTCATTTCAAGTATATACTTGGGATCATAGGACAAGTCTGCGTCAATGCTGGCGATATACTCTCCCTTGGCCTGCCTGAAGCCGTAGCGAAGGGCCTTGCCTCTGCCGCCGTTTTTTTCATAGGTAACCACATGGATGTGATGATCGATGCTGGCGGCGTCATTGAGAACTTTGAGGGTATTATCTGTGCTCCCGTCATTGACCGGTATGATCTCGTAGGATTGCCCGAAGGGCTTAAGGGTCTCTTTAACCTGCGCAAGGGTAGAGACTACGTTCTCCTCTTCATTATACATGGGGATGATCACACTCAGCTTTACAGAAGAATCCATGTGTTTAGCTGTATTAGAAAAAGAAGAGAGATTCAAGAAAATATTTGGGGGGAGAAATATTCTGGGACCTTTGCATGATTAGTTTTCTATTATCGCGAGGAGCCTAAGCGACGTGGCGATCTCATGAAATATCAAAAAGCCATGAGATTGCTTCACTCCGTTCGCAATGACACTTCGTGTCAAATTATTTCGTTTTGCTTATCACATGAATACCCCTCACCTTAATCCTCTCCCCAGCGGGGAGAGGATTTTATTGAAGCGAATAATAAGGACATTAGAGTTCCATCTACCCTAGAGAAGAGGTCAGTGCTTATCATTAATCCCTCGCCCCTTGGGGGAGAGGGAGGGGTGAGGGGCAAATGACAGAAAACTGTTTATGCAAAGGTCTAATTCTATATCAATGACGTGCTGAAATAGCGCTCTGCTCTGTCAGGAAGCACTGTAGCGATGATCTTTTCATTGCCGTACTTTTTTGCCATCTGTAGACATGCCCACACATTTGCGCCTGATGAAGTGCCGACCAGGAGTCCGGCTTTTTTTGCAAGCTCACGGCATGTGGCAACGGCATCTTCGTCAGTAACCTCAACCACATCACCAATGAGTGAGGTGTCTAAAACAGGCGGAATAAATCCATCACCGATGCCTTCGATGCGGTGCAGTCCCGGCTCATGACCAAGCAGCGCTGATACGTTCTTGGGCTCCACTGCAACGATCAGTGTATCGCTATTTCTCTCTTTCAGGAATTTTCCCACACCGCCCAATGTGCCGCCGCTGCCAAGGCCTGAGACAAATATATCAACATGATGATCGAGCTGATTCCAGATCTCAGGGCCTGTTGAGAGATAGTGGATAAGCGGATTGTTTGGGTTCTCAAACTGCTGGGGCACAAAGACGTTCTTTCTGCTCTCCTTGATCTCTTTTACTTTTTTCAGGCAGCCCTCAAGGCTTTGTTTTGCAGGCGTGAGCACAACCTCGCCGCCAAATGCCTTTATGATTTTTTTACGCTCTTCGCTTGCGCTTTCAGGCATGACAATAATGACTTTGAATCCAAAAATCGCACCGATCATGGCAAAGCCTATTCCGGTGTTTCCAGATGAAGGCTCTACTATGGTATCGCCGGGTTTCAGCTTGCCGTCTTTCATGGCCTCCTGCACAAGGAACAAGGCCACCCTGTCCTTTATGCTTCCGCCAGGGTTCAAGTATTCTGCCTTGGCAAATATGTTCGCACCTGTCATCTGTTTCAGGCATACAATCGGAGTATTTCCTATCTGATCAAGCACGCTTTTTGAAAACATAATCTCTCTCCTATTTGTCCTGTCTGGATTTAAACTGTCTTAAAAATTTTCCATAATTGATAAGATGGGATATTGCCTTAAATCCTTCTTCGGGCTGCTCAATACAGTATATACCATGATCTTTGAAATATGTCCTGGCATAATCAGTTGGCTGTTTGAAGACGATCGGTGCAAGCGGTTTTTCTCCTTTGATGTGGGCCATAAATGCACTGTTCGCACCGAATGAAAATACATCATGGCTGTCCTTTGGCGGCATGCATAAAGGCGCAATGATATCCAGATTTTTGTCTTTGACCATCAGATCTACAATCTCGTGGTATCTGTTCCTGTCAGCAGCGCCTGTAATGTCGAGCGGATTGTCCGGCTGTGCAAAGTCAGGCAGTATAGTCTTCAAACCCTGTATGGTTTTATCAGAAAGAGGAGGGACTTTTATCCCGTACTTTGCGCACAGGTCAGCATACATACCGCACAAGCCGCCAGAGAATATGAAGAGTCCAAGCCGGTCTCCTTTTGGCAGACTGCAATGGGTGAAGAGTTCGGCTGTGTTTGCAAGCTCTTCTATGGAATCCACGCGTATCAGACCGAACTGTTTGAAAAATCCGTCCATGATCAGGTCATTTCCTGTGAGTGCGCCTGTATGTGATGCTGCAACCTTGACCCCTTCGCTTGATCTGCCGATCTTCAGCAGGATGATCGGGATCTTTTTTTCTGCTGCCAGTGCAGCGAGTTTTTTTACACGAGGGATATCCTTGAAGCCCTCTACAAAGCCGGTGATTATTTTTGTTGCTTCATCCCTAATAAGGTATTCGACAAGGTCCTCTATGGTGATGAGCGCTTCATTCCCGCTTGTCACATACAGAGATATGCCGAGATTTTTCTTCAGCAAAGCGCTTACCATCAATTCGCTTGCTGCGCCGCTTTGTCCGATAACGCCGATATGGCCAGGGATCAGATCGTTGTCAACAGATCCGCCTGCAAACACACTGGTCTTTTCGGGGAAGTTTATAAAGCCGAGGCAGTTCGGGCCAATGAGATAGATGTCATTTTCTTTGCAGTATTTTTTTAATGCTTCCTGTTTTTCTTTTCCCTCTTCTCCCACCTCTGCATAGCCGGAAGATATGAGGAAGATATTTTTTATGCCGCGTTTATTCAGTGAAACAATAGCATCAAAGGCAAGCCTGTGGTTAAGCAGCACCACTGCAAAATCCGTGTTATCAGGAAGTTCGGTAATACTGGAGAATGTCTTGATGCCCTCAAGCTCTTTATAATTTGGATTTACAGGATAGAGACTGCCTTTGAACCCGATTTTGTCGCAGTATATGAGGATGTTTTTAAACCAGGCAGTTCTTGAGGTTGCGCCTATCACTGCAACATGCTGGGGGCTGAATAACTGGTTCATTCTCTTTTGCATATGCGACTGACTCATCAATATTTTCTCCAAGATGATTTTGTTAACGGACATATATAAAAGATGTCAAGTAAAAATGGGGAGAAGAATAGATGGTACAAATTTTTCATTGACTATATGGTTGCCAGATGTTTAAATTTATTTTGTCAAATGTTAAATTTAATTTGCTAGGGTAATTTTATAAAGGAGGAAAAATGAAGGCGACAAGAAATATACTAATTATTTCATCCATTATTTGTGTGTGTATATTTTTAACTGGATCAGTTTGTTCAGCAAGTAGCGAAATATTAAACAAGAAAAACCTAAATCGTTGGGTAGATCCGGTAATCATGGAAGGAAAGATAGCAGGCGAGGTAACAGGAGCTCCACTTTCCAATATACGGCTATATGCATACAAGAATGGAAAGTTTGAGCCAATCCGTTTTCAGGTTGATGAAATGACCCAAGATGGCGATTGGATTTTTACCGAAGGCCCTATTCCCAATGCAGAACTGAGTAATGGTAAATTTGACGCATGGGATATGCTTATCTTTATGGCTGATGATTCGGGAGACAGGGTTTCTAAAGGAGTATGGACACCAGGTTATACAAAAGGTTCAGAGATTGAGGTGATAGATCCAATTACCGGAGAAAAGGGCTGGTGCTATTTGTTATATTTTGCATCAAACCCACCACCTCGATCGTCTCTTCCTGCATATATTCAATATGACTATGATACCGAACTTATACAGACTGAATATAAATGGAATCAATATATGATAACCGAGGATGGTTTACATACTACATTCTACGACGGGGGTGCCCCAGTAAAAAAATCAATTACAGATGAACTGAAAGCTGATCTCGTTGATCGGTTAAAAATTAGAATAAGATTTAAGTTGTTATTTGGTGGAGTTACTCTTCGATTCAACGAAGAGTTGTTGAAATCTGACGTACTTGCTTATAAGGTAGACGCTGTACGGTTGAATAGAAGACTGGAACAGTACGTTCATATCCCAGGTGGCATTAAAGCTCTTAGGGTGGTGGCGGATGTTATAGAATATCGAAACATGTGTACTGCCCCCGTTATAGCAAACATTCCATTTAAACTTAATACTTTTACCACTTCCGCCGTCGTACGGTTTGGGACTGATTATGCCCCTGATGTCGTTAAATTAGGGGCGAAACTCTATAATTCAAACAATCCTCAAGGATTTGTCGTTGATGGAAAGATGGATGATGGGGAAAAAATTTTCAATCCAAAAGCTGATGACTGGAGATTAATAACTGCAAAGTATGGAGAACTTACTGGGACATTTATGACCCGAACAGTATTGTCCCCGGAAATCAAAAAGGATCTAAAGATTACCATGGGTCTTATTGACGATGATACATACATAGATCCGCCAGAAACATATCCCGGCGCATTAGGATTCATGTGGCAAGACTGGGATGTAACAAATCTCAAAAGGGGAACATACCATCTCTACTTAGAATTTTACTTCCCTCCGAACTATAAGCCTGGAGATGAGGCCAAATATGTTAACTATCTGGACAAGCCGCTTAAAATCCGAGGAGGAAATCAAGAGGTGGAGAGTCAACCTATGCTCGTTACAAATTTAGGTAAATTGTATAAGGATAGCTATCCCAAAAAGCCCAAAAAGACAAAAAAGGATTGATTTTTTGTATGTGTAATAGCAAGTCAATTGGATAATTAATGGAAATAAAATTTTAATAAGGAGGTAAAGGATGGTTCAGGTCGATGTAGTTTGGGCGTATGCTTTTGGTGCAGGTTTTGCCGCTTGTGCGGCCCGGCAGATCGAGAAGCAGGAGAAGCCATTTAACAATAAATGGTATACGTTCAACCTGCTTTTTCTTTCCATTCTGTTTGCCCCCTCCGGGATATATCTTCTATGGCAGTTTGTTCAATGGGAGACGATGCAGGTGGCACACACCTTCTCGGACTTACCGGCCTGGCTTGTATGTGGCTTTGCCGTGACCAATATAACCCAGGGGATTCTGGGGTACTGGGTCACGTACAAATTAATCAAGAAAAAGAATTACTATGGTGCTCATGTTAACTGGATGTGGGCATGGATTCTTTTCTGGTTCATCCTGGTCTGCGGATGGGACTGCACTGGTTACCAGCGTTTTCTCTATGATGCCTCTGTCAACAATGGAGTGCTCTGGGAACCCGGCAAACTAATGGGTATTACCTTTTTCTGGAAAAGCCATGTTTGGTGGACCCTAGTTGGTATGGCTGTATTTTTCGCACCGATGCTGATCCATGGCTCAGTCAACTTCATACGCGAAGGAGCCAAAATGGATCCCTCAATCTCGACTGATGAAGTGCCGGGGGTTTTCAGATTATTGATATGCTCTTTTGGAGCACAGTGGATTGTATGCCTTGGTCTGGCCATTATTGCCGCCCTGATGGTGATGGGCCTGCGTAACGTCACCGGAAGTATTTTGCTGGGGTACCTGATCGGAGTGCCACTCTTTATCGTATTGGCACAGTTGCTGCTCTTCAGGCGTGGCATGCCTATGTACCTTATTGCGAAGCAGCTTTTTATTAAAGAGCCGAAGTAGAGACTGGGTGAGGTAATTTTTGTGTAGAGCCTAACTTTAACTGAATAAGGAAATACGGCTAATATTAAAATAGCCTGATCTGAAAAGATCAGGCTATTTGTTTTTTAGATATCTGTGAAGAAAACATTAATTATCATCACAGGCTTTTTCGAAGATGAGACTGGAGATTGAGGGGAGAAAATGCTTGACAGCCAAGTTGTTATTCGTGGATAGATCTTGTGTAAATGCTTTTGTTTTAGCATGTTACAAAACAGGGCCGAGTAAGTTGGGAGAAAGGTTGGGGGGAAAGTTGGGAGAAAATAAAAAAAAGATATTGAGCGGTAACGAGGCAATTGCACGGGCAGCATTTGAAGCCGGAGTAAAGGTAGCAGCAGCATATCCCGGCACGCCGAGCACGGAAATCCTTGAAGAGATTGCGCATCAGTACAAAACAATCCATGCAGAATGGACACCCAATGAAAAGGTGGCGCTCGAGGTTGCAGCAGGAGCTTCATATGGCGGGGCGCGGGCTTTAGCAGTGATGAAGCATGTGGGAGTGAACGTTGCTGCTGATCCTCTTATGACGCTGCCATATACGCATATACGGGGCGGATTTGTTTTGGTGAGCGCAGATGACCCTGAGCTTTTCTCTTCGCAGAACGAGCAGGATAACCGCAATTATGCGAAGTTTGCCAAGATCCCGATGCTTGAGCCGTCGGATTCTCAGGAGGCAAAGGATTTTACTGTTGAGGCATTTGCAATCAGCGAGGCATTCAATACTCCGGTCATGCTCCGCACCACCACACGGGTTTCTCATTCGCAGTGCGTGGTTGAGCTTGGAGAAGAGCAAAAAATACAGAAGCCTGTTTTAGAGAAATATCCCAAAGAATGGGTGATGCTCCCTGCAAATGCGAGACGCCAGCATCCCGTGATCGAGACGCGGATAAAAAAACTAGAGGCTTTTTCAAATACGCACAAGTTCAACGCCATTGAGATGAATGATAAATCCATTGGCATCATCTCTTCAGGTATTGCATATCAGTATGCAAAAGAAGCCTTGCCAAATGCATCGTTTCTGAAACTTGGATTTTCCTATCCAATGCCGGATGAAATGATACGAAAATTTGCAGCAAGTGTAAAAGAGCTCTGGGTGATCGAAGAACTCGATCCTTTTATCGAAGAGCATGTAAAGGCGCTTGGAATTTCCTGCCACGGCAAGGATCGCATACCGATGTGCGGCGAGCTTAATCCTGATATCATCAGAGATGCAATCTCTGGCAAAAAACAGAGCGCAGAAAAAACCTATCAGCTCCCGGCGCGGCCGCCCAACATGTGTCCAGGCTGTCCGCACCGGGGCATTCTTTGGTCGCTGAAAAAGAACAAGTGCTTTATTGCAGGGGATATCGGATGCTACACCCTGGGTTTTTTGAAACCTCTGGAAGCAATCGATACCTGTCTGTGCATGGGCGCTGGCATCAATCATGCGCACGGGCTGTCAAAGGTGTTTGATCCGGGCGAACAGAACATTGCAGCAGTGATCGGCGACTCCACATTCTTCCATTCAGGCATTACCGGTGTTTTGAATCTTGCATACAACAGGGGTGTTGCTGTTGTAGTGATCCTGGATAACCGCACCACTGCCATGACAGGAGCGCAGGATCATCCTGGAACAGGCATTACGCTTGGCGGCGAGCGAACGGTAAATCTTGACATAGAAAAAC
>JAGVNP010000177.1 GCA_020053185.1 Deltaproteobacteria bacterium
GAGGCAAACCTGGTAATCGTATCGCATTATCTTGATGCACTTCAGGTTTCAAAGCTCGGCGCACAGATGATGGCCATATTCGGCGGCAAAAATCCGCATCCGCAGAGCCTGGTGGTTGGCGGTATAACATCTGTTATGGATATGCTTGATGCCTCCCGCATAGGTCAGTATCTCTTCAGATTCAAAGAGCTGAAAAATTTCATAGAGACCGCATACATTCCTGATGTGCTCCTTGCTGCAACATACTACAAGGATGAGGGGCTCAAAGGCACTGGCGCAGGCGTGAAAAATTATCTCGCATACGGCGGATTCCCTCTTGATGATGACTGGAATACGCTTCTGTTCCCCAGAGGCATAGTAAAAGGCGGCGACCTTGCACATCCACTTGATCTTGATGAAACAAAGATTACAGAAGGAGTTATGCATGCATGGTACAAGGGTGATGAAGCGCTTCATCCTTATGATGGAAAAACAGATCCTGACTACACCGGATTTGACAGCAATGGCCATATCAATGGCGACGAAAAATATTCATGGTGCAAAGCACCACGGTATGACGGAACGCCTTACGAAGTAGGCCCACTTGCACGCTTTATCGTAGGTTATGCAAAAGGCGATGCGAAAATAAAGGCGCTTGTGGATTCAACCCTGAAAGCAACCGGGCTTCCTGCAACTGTTCTGTTCTCCACACTCGGACGTACAGCAGCCAGAGCATTGGAAACTAAACTTGTTGCTGACAATGCAGAGGCATGGGCAAATGAGTTGATTGCAAACATCAAGGCAGGAGACACCAGGACATGGACACGCTGCGATGTGCCGAAATCAGGCCAGGGCAGAGGTATGACCGAAGTTCCAAGAGGAGCGCTCGGGCACTGGATTAAGATCGAGCATGGTGTGATCGAGAACTACCAGGCAATCGTTCCGTCTACATGGAACTGCTCGCCAAGAGACAAGGATCAAAAGAGAGGTCCTTATGAAGAGGCTCTTGTTGGGACACGGCTTGCCAATATTGATCAGCCGCTAGAGATCTTACGAACCATCCACTCCTTTGATCCATGCATGGCATGCGCAGTGCACATAATAACCCCGAATGATGACAAGGTCAGACAGTTCAAAGTGGCCTAAACGAGGAGGTGAAGACCGTGGATACACGAGTACCTAAAAAAGAATGGTCAGTGCCCATCAGGGTAAATCACTGGGCAATGATGATCTCCATATTCATCCTGATTCCTACAGGGTTCTACATTGCAGCCCCATTCACTGTATCTGCAGGAGAGACCATAGATAAATTCCTCATGGGGAATATACGCTACATCCACATCCTCTTTGGAACAATACTCTCCTTCATATTCATCTGGAGAGTCTATCTGGCGTTCTTTTCCAGATTCCATGCTGACTGGAAAGATTTTTTTGCATGGACTGACATAAAGAACACGATCAAACAGGTGAAATTCTATGCTTTAATCTCAAAAGAACCTTCAGAGCACACCCACCTCTATGGTCCGCTTCAGTCGCTTGCATACGGAGGGCTTATGCTCATGCTCTTACTTATTGTAGTGACCGGGTTGTGCCTCATGGGTGCGAACTACCATACAGGGATAATTTCTTTTGTGTACCCGCTTGTAAAACCTTTTCAAAATCTGGTGGGCGGACTTGCTGTTGTGCGATGGATTCATCATATCATGACATGGCTATTCATCCTCTTTATCGTGGTGCACATCTATATGGCATTCTGGTATGATGCAGTCTTTACTGAAGGGACTGTGTCTTCCATGATAAGCGGAAGGCTGTTCAAGCGGTCAGAATAGTCTTTTGATTTAAGGTATGATAATTTTGTAAAAAGTCGTCATTCCCGCGGAAGCGGGAATCCAGAGAGCGTACAAACTATCGAAAAGACTGGATTCCCATTTTCATGGGAATGACATAAAGGGGCCTCCCCGACATTTTACGAGTTCATCAGATATAATTTTTGGAAGGAAGAGAGGGGAGACAAAAATTTCCTCTCTTCCAGTCTTTAGACATATGAGCGAAAAAAACTTTATTACTATTTTAGGCGTTGGGAACATCCTGCTCAAGGATGAGGGATTTGGTGTGCACTTTGCCAGATGGTTTTCCGAGCGATACCAGCTTCCTAAAGACGTCCAGGCTATTGACGGCGGCACTAGAGGCTATGCCCTGCTCGATATCATCTGCTCCTGTGAGCATCTCATTGTAATCGATGTGATCAAGACAAAAGACACTCCCGGGTCCATTTATCGCTTTGACAAAGAAGAGATGAGAATCCATATGCCTGCCCCTACATCCGCTCACGAAGTGGAATTCTTTGATGTGCTGTTTCAGGCAGATCTTTTGGATGAAAGCCCAGACGTGATTTTCCTCTGCATTGTGCCGAAGGATTATGGCGACATGGATCTCAAGATGAATTCTATCATGCAGGAAAAATTTTCCACTATGGAAAGCTTACTTTTAAAAGAGCTGGCGCATTATAAAATCGTTCCAAAAAGGATAGAGCATGCATGAACTCTCGCTAACCCAGTCTCTTTTAAATATCGTTGAAGATTATGCTGCTGACTACAGCAAGGTCAAATCCTTAAAGCTCTCTTTTGGCAGGATGTCATCTATCGAACCCAGGGCCCTTGAGTTTGCTTTTGAGGTATCCTCCAAAGGAACAAAGGCAGAAGGGGCCTGCCTTGAACTCTCAATCCTGCCTGTTGTGATTCACTGCTTTATCTGTGAGAAAGACCTTGAACTGGATACTTATAATGTAGTATGCCCCTGTTGCGGAAAAGAAGAAGTAATCCTTGTAGGCGGCACAGAAGAATTAAAACTTCTAGAAATGGATGTGGAGTAAAAAAGATGTGTATCGGATTTCCAGGAAAAATTATTTCAATTGATGAAAACAACTATGCCATTATCGATATAGGCGGTACCAGGCGTGAAGTATGCCTTGACGTCGTGGATGAAGATGTAAAGCTCGGCGATTATGTGATCTCCCATGCAGGATTTGCCATACACAGGATCGACGAAGATCTGGCAAAGGAAAAACTGCAACTCTTGGAAGAGCTAATTAAAAATGAAATATATTGACGAATACAGATCACCTGAATTGGTAAAAGGTTTGCTTTCCGGCATACAAAAACGGGCAGAAGAAATCGGAAACTCAATCACCATTATGGAGGTGTGCGGAAGCCACACCTATGCAATCGGTCATTTCGGGATTCGAGGGATGCTGCCTAAAAATATAAAACTCATCTCCGGTCCGGGA
>JAGVNP010000130.1 GCA_020053185.1 Deltaproteobacteria bacterium
TATCAAATATCACACCGTCGATAAATTCTGGTTTGCCGTCTTCATCAAGCCTTACTCTGCCGCGTTCGATGAAATTACGCTTTTCCCCATCCTTTCTCATGAGACGATATTCCACATCAAAAACGTCTCCATTAGGAATAGCCTTTTTCACTACAGCGATCACTGATTTCCTGTCATCTTCCACAATCAGCGGTTCAATTGAACACACTTTGCCTTTCTTTAGCTCCTCCGGCGTATAGCCCGTCATTTTCTCCAGCATCTCGTTGAAGAAGACCATATTCCCCTTTTCCCTCAGTAGTACCCTGTAGACAATTCCGGGAAGATTCTGTGCAAACGTCCTGTAGGATTCCTCGCTCTTGTTGAGAGCTTCCCGTGTGCGCAGATTCTCGATGCCATATGCCATATCGCTGGCCAGTTCATTAAGGAGTTTTACCTCATCGTCGCTAAAGGCATCTGGCTTAGCAGAATATACGTTCAGGGAGCCTATAATGTTGCCTTGCACCTCCAGTGGCAGAGCAATGGACGAGGCATATCCGCGTTTGAGTGCCTCTTTGCGCCAAGATGCATACAACGGATCTTTGATCATATCTTTGCATATGACAGGCCTGCCAGTCTGTATCGCAGTGCCAGTAGGGCCCCTACCTCTCTCTTCATCAGCCCAGGTAATATGTATGGTATTCAGATAGCCTTTTTCAAAACCTGCCTGGACAACAGGCCGCACGGTTTTTTTCTCATCCTGCTCGGCAAAGCCTATCCATGCCATACGGTAGCCGATGTTTACCACCTTTTCACACACCTCTTGCAAAAATTGCTCTTGATCAGTTGCTTTGAGCAGTGCCTGATTACTCTCAGAAATGACGCGCAAAGCGCGGTTGACACGGAGGAGTTCGCTTTCAGCCTTTTTCTTTTTGGCTATTTCTGTCTTAAGTTTTTCATTTTGCGTAATGATATTGAGGTCTCTTTCAATGACATGCTTGAACTCGGAAAACAGATCTCCATAAGTCGAGACCTTGGGGTTGTCTTTTTTGTCAAGCACGCAGATCGTGCCAAAAATATCGCCATTCGGCCACTCAATAGGGAATCCGTAATAATACACCATGCCGAGCTTGATATCAGGATTATGATCCCACTTGGGGTCTTTGAGCGCATTGGGGACTAGGAGTGAAGACCTCTTTTTCATGACGGTCTCGCAGTAGAGCCCTGTATTGAGATCTGCTCTCTCCCCTTTTTCATAGGGATTGCCTTTTGTCTTGCTCGCGATAAACACCTCAATATGGGGCGGGTCATTCCTCATTATCAGACCCGCAGGCACGCCTGTGACACGGGCCATGTGATCCACGATTTTCTGCCATTTTTCGAGTATAGTTTTCGGGATGCGTGGTTTTTGTTTCTTTGTCTTTTTCATCTATAAGTGGTTATCGGAAACAGAAGGGTATTCCTTTATATATGCGGGGTCATAGGTTCGAGGAACGAGGAGCGAGGTGAAGGCACAGAGGCACTAAGGCACAAAGCTAAAGGCTGAAAGGATTACGAATAACGATTTCCGAATTACGAGTCAACCTTCAGCCTTTGACCTTCAACCTAACCCCTCACGCTTCACACTTTACGCCTTACGGCTGAAAGCTGGTCGCTGACAGCTGAATGCTGAAAGGATTAAGGCTGTGCATGAAACACTCCGATATATGTAGCAGAGATTTTTAAAAGAAAGGAGAAGCGCCAATTACCTGGGAATATAGCACATATGTGATTGCCTTAGGGATATCCGGATGCATCTCTCTCCTGGTGGCTTTATTTGCCTGGCAGAGAAGGACCATCCACGGGGGTATCTATTTTTTCCTCCTCATGCTGGCAATTACCGAGTGGTCAATTGCAAATGGCTTAGATTTTGCGACAGTGGGAATGCAAGCAAAAATATTCTGGTCAAAGGTCAGCTATATTGGTGTTGCCAGCGTAGCACCGCTATGGCTGCTGTTCACCGTACAATATACCCGCCATGAACACTGGCTTACACGCCGCGCCTCACTGCTTCTGTGGATTATCCCCATACTCATTATCGGCCTTGCTGCAACAAACGATCTGCATAACCTTGTTTGGCCCAGCATCATCCCAAGCTCTGATGCGCCGGGCGCGCCGCTTATCTACTCGCATGGGATCTGGGTATATGTAAACGCAGCCTACTCATATTCCCTGCTACTCATAGGTACAATTCTCCTTATCCGGTTTGTTCTCCAATCCCCCTCTTTATACAAACAACAGATCGCAGCCATTGTGATAGGCGCAACAATCCCATGGCTGGGAAATATCATCTATCTGGGAGGCTTAAGCCCGTATCCTTACCTTGATCCGACTCCATTTGCCTTTACCGCTACCGGAGTGCTGATCGCATGGGGTATTTTACGGTTTCATTTTCTTGACATTGTACCAATTGCGTATAACGTACTGTTTTCGAGTATGAGTGAAGCAGTAGTGGTGATCGATACTCGAAATAGGATAATTGATCTCAACCCATCAGCTCGCACACTCCTCAATATTGCAACCGCGGTTATTGGAAAAAAAATAGAAGATATCCTTAAGGCATGGCCTGATATATCCTCAGGTATTTCTCCGGCATCATTCCTTGAACTGGAAATAACACTCCATGCTCCGGAGAGATGGGCATCTGTGCATGTGTCACCATTTCACGACTCCCTTAACCGATTTTCCGGCCGACTGATCATTATGCAGGACATTACTGAGAGAAAACACGTGGAAGAGGATTTGAAAAGATACAGCGAGCACCTGAAAATAATTAATAGAATTTTGCGGCATGATGTCATCAATTACCTGGCAGGGGTAGACAGCGCTTTGATGCTGTATGGAAAAACAAAAGAGGAAAATCTTCTCCAGGAAGCTTCCTCCCGGGTTATTAAGAGTGTTGATCTGATAAGAAAAATGAAAGATCTGGAGATGCTTTTCTTATCAAAGCAGAAACTGCGGCCGATCAGCGTGAAGGCTGCGATCGAACACGCAGCAACGCATGATAAAGTAATAGAATTGAGAATTGAGGGCGACAGCGAGGTTCTGGCTGATGATGCGCTCGATTCTGTGTTTGTCAATATTGTGAGCAATGCCATCCTGCATGGAAAAACCGACAGAATAGATGTGGAGATCAAAGATCAGGGAACATGGTGTGTGATAAAGATAAGTGATTCTGGAATTGGTATTCCCGATACGATCAAAGAAAAAATATTTGAAGAAGGATTTAAGTATGGTGATACAGGACAGACAGGCCTCGGATTGTATATTGTGAAAAAAATTGTCGAGCGCTATGGGGGAACTATATCTGTTTCGAGTAATGTTCCAAAAGGAACCTCTTTTATATTGAAGATCCCAAAATCCGCAAATAATGCACAGTGAACACAGTCATTCCCACCATAAGCAGCTTGGCTTTAAGCAGAAAATAATCCCATAGAAAGACCTTTGCATAATTAGGATTTAGTCATTGCGAGGAGCTTAAGCGACGTGGCAATCCCATTGGAATTACCGATAAATTGAGATTGCTTCGCTTTGCTCGCAAAGACAATGTGGGTATTATACAAAGGTCTAATCGCCTGTTAAAAACATCTTAAATTTACGTGAACAAAACCCGTACTTGATTGGGGTTTGGAATTGTGATAGCTACCCCTTTTAATCTGATGAACCTCCATTTCAAAAAGGCTTATGCAGACATTCATGACAGCAGGAAAAGTCTCAGAAGCAAGAGGCTATAAATATACAGCAAAGGAGTAAAAGCATGAAAAAGGTAGTATCGTTATTGGTTCTTTTTTTGGCTTTCGGCATATGTGCATATGCCGGGGAAGCAATGGATCTTCAAAACCCTGATGATCCTGCAGAGGTAGTAAAGCTCATCAAATCAGAGATCGATCTCGCAAAAGTCAGCACAGGTCAAGTTCAGTCTTACATCGTCAAGTTCAAGACAAAAGAGGGTGGAGAAAAGGGAAGAGCTGTTGGCGTTATTCTCATTGATGCACCTTACACCAAAGTTCGAGAGATTCTTGGCGATTGGGCCAGCATGCCGGAGTATGTTCCTAACCTCAAATATTACAAGGTGAAATACACCTATCCTCAGGATGAACTTCCGGATGGCGTTATTCGCAGAAGACTTATTGAAGGCAAGATCGGAATATCATTCCTTACTGCCGTATACCCTGTGGATGTTCAGCTAAGAGAGGACAACAGAACCGAGGGCTGGAAACTGATCAAAAAAGAAGAGGCTGCGCAGTGGAAGAATAAGGGCGTAGACCTTGCACCTCCGTTCTGGGGAATCAAGGATATCGGCGGACTTGGTTATCTCGAATCCACTGAAGACGGGAGGACCATCTATTATTACAGCCCGGTAATTGAAACCACAGTGCCTGTTCCTAATGTAATCTTAAGCACTGTAATGAAACTCACACTTCCCGGCTACATGGAAGGCGTAAAAAAGCGGGTTGAATCAAACGGCACATGGACAAGAAAGGGAAGCAAGTAATTTTCTCTTAAAATCCTGACCATCAAAATAGGGCAAGATTTTTATCTTGCCCTATTTTATTTTGTGCATCATAATATAAGTTATTCTTTGAAATCTAATGGAGGGTTACATGACTTTATCTGGCAAAAACCAGGCAAAACAGATTTTCTTTCGTAAAGCAGCTCTTTCAATAATCGATGGCGCTTTCTATGGCAACACTGATCTGCCTTTTGACAGAGAAAAAGTGCTGAAAGAGCTGGAAGAACTCGTTGACCATGCCCCTGGGGGCACCTTCGGACTTTCCCTTCTTATGGGATTCTCAAACCTCTTTCCTATATTCAGGTATGGCAGAACATTCACCATGCTGCCTCCTGAAAAACGATTTCAATTCATCAAGGGACTTACAGATTCAAAATTCCGCATCCTGCGCGGCCTTGGAGTCTTATGTTCTTTCCCATTCAAACTTGCGTTTGCACGGCTCCCCGAGGTTCATGAAGCAATGTCTATTCCTTATCACAAAGAAAAGGTAAAACCCGAACCTGATCAGCGATGGATGAAACAGATCTTTCCTGCATCCTCCTTTGATGCAGACGAGACCATTGAAGCAGATGTGGTGGTAGTCGGAACCGGCGCAGGCGGAGCTGTTGTTGCAAAGGAATTGGCAGAAAAAGGCCTTGCAGTAGCCATTATCGAAGAAGGCAATTTCTACAGGCGGGATGTATTCACCGGCAATCCAAAAGACATGATGCCTATGCTCTACCGTTCAGGAGGACTCACCGCAACATTAGGCAATGCCATCATCCCCATACAAATGGGAAAGGCTGTTGGCGGCACAACACTCATCAATTCCGGCACCTGTTTCAGAACCCCTGATGAGGTGTTGAACAGATGGGTGGCATCTGGTCTTACTGATTTTACCCCTGAAAAAATGGCTCCTTACTTTCAAAAGGTAGAAGAGCATCTCCATGTCATGGAGTGTGAGGCAAAATATATCGGTCCGATTGGCGAGATCATCAAAAAAGGCTGTGATTCATTCGGCTATAGCTGCGGCCCCTTAAAACACAATATCATTGACTGCGATGGCCAGGGCATTTGCACTCAAGGGTGTACAAAGGATGCAAAGCAGTCAACAAACCTCTCTTATATTCCAAAGGCACTTTCTGCTGCTGCCCAGCTCTTTACCGGATTTGCAGCAAAGGACATCCTCACAAATGGTGAGCGGGCAATTGGCATAAAGGCATGCGGCATCGGGAAAAACGGAAAAGAAATTACACTCACCTGCTATGCAAAGGCAGTGATCCTGTCCTGCGGTGCATTCATTACCCCAACGGTCATTCAGAAGAACAAGCTCGTAAGGGGCAACAAATGGGTAGGAAAAAATCTTACCATTCACCCTGCAGTATTTGTAAGCGCAATATTTCCTGGATTGAATATGAAAAATCCCGAGACCATACCGCAAGGATATATGATCGATCATTTCCACAATGAAGGCATCATGTTTGAGGGCGGGACTCCGCCATTTTCAATTATCGCAGGTGGCATGCCAGGCGTGGGAAAAGAATATATTGATCTGGTTAAATCTTACCACAATATGGCCCTTTTCGGCTGCATGGTAAAAGATACCAGCAAAGGCTTTGTGAGACCAGGGTCTGGAAACACCCCTCTCATCTTTTACTGGCTCAACAAGCAGGACACGGAAAAACTCGTAAAAGGCATGCAGATCTTAGGCGAGATCTTCTTTGCCGCAGGCGCAAAGAAGCTGTTTTTGGGAACATTCGACCATCCTTTCATAGAAAATCCGGATGAGTTGAAAAAATTGAAAGAGCGCAAACTAAAGCCAATGGATTTGATCCTTACTGCTTTTCATGCAGTAGGTACTGCAAAGATCGGGATGTCTAACAAAGACTCGGTTGTTGATACCAACCACCAGTGCCACAGTGTTCCAGGACTTTTTGTGGTTGATGCAAGCGCGTTGCCCACAAGTCTTGGCGTAAATCCTCAGGAAACCATCATGGCTACTGCCACGCGCGCAGCAGAAAAGATCGCTCAACTACTTGAAGTTTAAGGAGGTGTTATGGGATTAAAGGATATGTTCGAATTAAAAAAGAAATTCGCTTCAGCCACCACCCCTGATCCCAAAGAATTGCGGGGCAACTATGAGGTAAGGTTGGTCACAGGTATATTGCCTGATATACGATTTTTCAAGCACCGGAAGGTCATGCCAGATGATGTTGCTGTCGAAAACGCCGGGCCAGGCGGATACAATGAGTTCCTTGGCAAGATCAAAATCGGCAGCTTCAAGATCAGTGTAGTGGATTCGCTCTTAGGCGACGGCCAGAAGGTGCTAAAGGTAAACTACAACAGGTCTGGAAATCCCTTCTGGGTGCGGCCGCTCAATGATGAACTGAAAAAATTATCTGACGGCTACTACCTGGGACGGGGCGTTTTTGTGTTCGGCAAATTTGCATTCAACTCATTCTATTTCAGCCTGAAAAAGGAGAAGTAAGACATAAAGGCCGTAACAGGCAACGAGCAACAAAATACAAGTGAAAGCCTGGCAATGGTTTGATTTGTCTTATTTGTTTCATTGGTTAATCAAACTAAAAACTAATCCAACCAATAAAACCAATTCAACCAATACAGTCCCTTTGCGCATTTATTTCAATGCCATCCTATCCGGTTGTTCTTTTATTTTGAAGTCAATTTTTACTGTTGTCCCGTTATCACGCTCAAAGGTGATGCCCGCATCGAGCTGTCCAGCCAGAATCTTAACTAACAGGAGCCCGAATGTATCAGGGTCATCGAAATTCACATCTTGCGGCATACCCACGCCATTATCTTTTACCATCAGATGGAGAAAATCTTTATCCTTATGCAAATCAATGGTGATCTCTCCTTTCCGTCCGTCAGGAAAGGCATATTTCAGGGCATTGGAAATGAGTTCGCTGATAA
>JAGVNP010000286.1 GCA_020053185.1 Deltaproteobacteria bacterium
GCTTTTTTATCGATGATGATTGCCCTTGAGCCTGTGGTTCCCTGATCGATTGTCATGATAAATTTTTTCATTCCGAAATTCCCCCTCGAATATTTATAAAAATTTCTTTAAAGATATACCGAGATTCTTAAGATCCTCATACACATCTGATAAGGGAAGCCCGATGACATTGGTATAAGAGCCCTCTATTTTGTCGACAAAAAGCGCGCCAATACCCTGGAGTCCATAGGCCCCCGCCTTATCCATTGGCTCTCCTGTAGAGATATACCAGGAGATTTCTTCTGCTGTCATATCTCTGAAATATACCTTGCTATGAATTACTTTTGATATGCTTTTTTCTTTTGATTTTTCGATTATTGAATAACCGGTGAAGACATCATGTGATCTTCCTTGGAGCATTGTAAGAAATTTTGCTGCTTCTGTTTTATTTTCCGGTTTTCCAAGCACTGTATTATCCACTACCACCACGGTATCTGCACCGAGAACAATCGCTTCAGTGTGATGCTGCGCAATTGCGTGTGCTTTGTCATAACTTGCGCGAATGCAGAACTCTACAGGTTTTTCACCATCCATTAAAGTCTCGTCTATATCAGGTGCAATCACCTCGAAAGGCATACCTAGCGCTGAGAGCAGCTCTCTTCTTCGGGGGGATGAGGATGCAAGTATTATCTGCATAACAAAAGAGATTATGCAAATTAGCGAAAAGTGTCAACATTCAACAGGCTAAAGATGAAATAGGGGCTAGGGATCTGGGATCGGCTATCAGCTGAGGGCTGACAACTGACCCCTGTAAACTGATCCCCGACCCCTGATAAATGATAGCAGTCTTGCAATTTACTCTTCACGGCAAACAGCGCATGATGTATTGTTGTAAATGGAAAGAGGTAAATGGTGAAAACCCTTGAGCAGATGCGAAAAGATGCGCTTGAGATATTTTCTGCATCTATTGCTGCGGCAGATCCGGAAAATGCAGTCCGCAGATTTCTTGTAAAAAAGGGGAACGATCTTCATGTGTCAGGTAAGAAATTCTGCCTTGATGAATATCAGAGAGTAGTTGTGGTAGGCGCAGGTAAAGCATCTGCTGCAATGGCAAAGGCTGTTGAAGGAATACTCGGAGACAGAATAGATCAGGGCTTGGTTGTTGTGAAATATGGGCACACTGTGCCTTTAAGTCGCATAAAGATAAGAGAGGCATCTCACCCGATCCCTGATAAAGAGGGGCTTGATGGTGCAAAAGAAATAGTTGAGATCCTCAAACAGTGCAGCGAAAAAGATATGGTGATCTCACTTATCTCAGGGGGCGGATCTGCGCTTTTACCACTTCCGGCTGATGGGATATCATTGGAAGAAAAACAGGAAGTAACAAAACTGCTAATTGGCTGCGGTGCATCGATCCATGAGATAAACACAGTACGAAAGCATCTCTCGCTCACAAAAGGCGGCAGCCTTAGCCGGCTAGCCTATCCTGCAACAGTGATCAATCTTATGCTCTCTGATGTGGTGGGTGATGATATGGATGTAATTGCATCCGGTCCGTTTGTTCCGGACAAATCAACATTTGATGATGCCATGTCAGTGCTTGAAAAATATGGCTTATTATCCTGTATTCCGGTTGGAGTTTTGAATTATCTTCAAAAAGGCGTAAGAGGCGATGTTGCTGAGACGCCAAAGCCCGGAGATCATATATTTGAGAACATGCATAATGTGATTGTGGGAAGCAACAGCATTGCGTGTGAAGCGAGCAGGGATAGGGCAATATCTCTTGGTTACAATGCCTTGATTCTCTCTTCTGCCATAGAGGGGAATACAGAAGAAGCGGCACTGTCGCATGCAGAGATGGCGTTAAAAGTGTCGAGATCCGGCAAACCGATCAAGCCCCCGGCATGTATTGTGAGCGGAGGAGAAACAACAGTGAAGATAAAGGGCAATGGTCTTGGCGGAAGAAATCAGGAATTTGCTCTTTTATGCGCCAAGCATATTGCCGGAAAGAAAGAGGACATTGTTATCTTAAGTGCAGGCACTGATGGCACAGATGGCCCCACAGATGCTGCAGGCGGCATTATTGATCCTTTGACGGAAAAGAGGGGGAAAGATAAGGGGCTCGATATCAACAAAAGCCTGCGCAATAATGATTCATATCATTATCTTGATGCTACAGGGGATCTTCTCAAGACAGGGCCCACCCGCACTAATGTCATGGATATACACCTTGTAATGATAGGATAGAAACCGTAAGGTGTAAGGTGTGAGGAGTATGAAGTAAACAGTAAATAGTAAAAAGTGAATAGTGATGAGGTTCTACGTTCTATGTTCAACGTTGGTACTTCTATCTCATCACCTCTGAAAAAAACCAACATAGAACTTTGAACATTGAACAGTTCCTTTTCACCTTTCTGCTTTGACCCTTCAACTTTTATCCTCGATCCTTAATCCCGACCCCTGACCCCTGTTAACTGACCTAGGAGAGTGCCTGCTTAATCCTGTCCAGTCCGTTGATGATGTTATCCTCTGAGGTAGCAAAGGAGAGCCGTATGTGTTCTTTTGAGCCAAAATCCTCGCCAGGCACTACGGCAACGAGCGCCTTATCAAGCAGGAAGCCAGCAAGCTCATGCGCGCCGCTGAACCTGTCAAGATGTCCTTTTATGGAAGGAAAGCAGTAGAAACTTCCGCCAGGGGGAATGACATCAATGCCGGGGATTTCTCTCAGTTTTGCAACAATAAGGTTCTTTCTTTTTTCAAAAGCCTTCCTCATAATTTCCACTGCACTCTGGTCTGAAGTCAGGGCAACAACAGATGCCTCCTGGGCAATGCTCGTAGGATTCGATGTGGATTGGCTTTGCAGGCTGTGCATTGCCTTTATCACCTGCGCATCACCTATGCAGTAGCCGATACGCCATCCTGTCATTGCATAGGTTTTGGATACGCCATGCAGGATGAATGTTCTTTTTGCCACTTCAGGAGAAATTGTCGCAATGCTGAAAAACTCGGCATCTTCGAACGTGAGCTTCTGATAGATGTCATCCGAGATAATTATTATATCGTGTTTCAGGCACAGTTCGGCGATTTCTTCCAACTCTTTCCTGCCATACACCACGCCTGTGGGGTTTGACGGAGAATTTATGATGATGGCCTTTGTCTTTTTCGTGATAGCGTCTTTGACCTGTTCCGGATAGAGCTTAAACCCCGTAGAAATTGTATCGATGAATACTGGCTTGGCACCAGCGATCTCGATGATCGGCGCATATGAAACCCAGAGAGGGGAAGGGCAGATAACCTCGTCGCCTGGATCAAGTATGGTAAGTGCAAGATTGAACAGACTGTGCTTTCCACCGCAAGATACAAGAACGTTTTCAGGTTTAAAGGTAAGCCCGTAATCTTCTTTTGTTCTGAAACAGATCGCTTCCTTGAGCTGAGGTGTTCCGCCAACCGGAGTATATTTTGTCTTACCTTTTTTCAGGGCATCTATCGCAGCTTGCTTGATGTGTTCAGGGGTATCAAAATCAGGTTCACCTGCACCGAATCCTATTACATCCTTACCTTGTGCTTTTAAAGCATTTACTTTTGCAGTGAGAGCAAGTGTTGGTGAATCCGGGATATTCGAGACTATCTTTGATATCTTCACGTCAGAAAACCTCCAGTTGTTTTTATGCCTTTTTGATATATGGGAATTTTTCGATCAGCTTTTTCAGCACAGGATCAGGAACCAAACCCTCAACCGATCCGCCTGCTGCAGCAGTTGCCTTTATAATGGTGGAGCTTACGAACA
>JAGVNP010000263.1 GCA_020053185.1 Deltaproteobacteria bacterium
AGTCTCCCTCAACAATAAAGATCTCGCTCAAGGACGGATCTCTCTCCTGGCAATCTGCAAGCTTGCCCGGAAGAAAAGTTGAATCAAGGGCACTTTTTCTCCTTGTGATCTCCCGAGCCTTCCGCGCAGCCTCCCTGGCAAGCGCGCTATCCAGGATCTTTTTTATCATGATGTTTGCTTCTGCGGGATTTTCCTTAAGATAATCCCCCACTGACTCGTTCATCACGCTCTCTACAATTCCCTGCACATCAGAATTTCCAAGTTTGGCCTTTGTCTGGCCTTCAAACTGCGGATTTGGCAGCAATACGCTCACGATCGCACAAAGCCCTTCCCTTGTATCATCGCCGGATATCGTAAGCTTTGAATTCTTTAATGACCCCATATCCTTTGCATATGCATTTATGGTTCTTGTGAGGGCCTTTCTAAATCCAATGACATGGGATCCACCGTCATGAGTATTGATGTTGTTTGCAAAAGAGAAGAGATTTTCTGAATACCCTGCGTTGTACTGAAAAACCCCTTCCACCACCACGTCTTCTTTTGTTCCTGTGAAATACACAGGGCTGTGAATCGGCTTTTTATTGGCATTCAGGTGTTCGACAAAATCCTTGAGCCCGTTTCGGGACTGAAAGGTTTTTACGGTCTCGGACCGCTCGTCTTCTATTATAATCTTTAAGCCCTTATTAAGATAAGAAATCTCGCGAAGGCGATTTGCAATAATGTCAAACTGATATGTCGTATCCTCAAATATCTCCGGGTCTGGCTTGAAATGAACCTTTGTTCCGATCTTGGAAGTCTTATCGATGATCTTTAATTTATCCAGCGGAACGCCTCTTTCGTATTGCTGATAATGGACAGAGCCATCTTTGTATACCTCTACTTCAAGGTGTTCAGAGAGCGCATTTACTACAGAAACGCCGACTCCATGTAGCCCGCCCGATACTTTATAGATCGACTTGTCGAACTTGCCCCCTGCGTGAAGGGTTGTGAGTACAACCTCTACCGCGGTCGTTCCTGTCTGGCTATGTATTTCTACCGGGATCCCCCGGCCATTGTCTTCAACTGTAATACTTTCATCCATGTGTATCGTGACTGTTATCGTGTTACAAAAACCGGAAATGGCTTCATCCACGCTATTATCAACAACCTCAAACACAAGGTGGTGCAATCCCTGTGTGGAGGTTGATCCAATATACATTGCGGGTCGCAGCCTGACTGCCTCGAAACCGCTTAAAACCTTTATATCTTCAGCTGTATATTCTTGCATATTATTTAGCCCTTCATCTTCTTTTTTCATGGTTTTCCTTAAGTTTAAAATCTCATGGGCATAATGACCCAGGCGGTCTCCGGTGATTGCGCTGGAGAAATCAGGCATGGGCCTTCTTCGTTAATCAGCCTTATCACAGCATCCCCTTCTATTTGAGATATGCAGTCAATCAGATATCTCGGGTTGAAGTTTATCTCCATTTCATCTCCGGTATGCTCTGACTCAATGGGAATTTCCACATCTCCCTGCTCAGGGTTATTCGCATATACTTTAGTTAATTTTTTTCTAAACGACATTTTTACGCTGTTTGATGCATCTGACACAATCGCAGAACATACTTTTAATGCATTTAGAAGTCGCGCCCCGTCAATTTTTGTATAGAAAGGATAACCGTCAACCTTTATCACATTACCATAATCAGGAAATTTTCCATCTATAAGCCTTACTGTAGCGATGGTATCCGGGGATTTAAAGAATATAGAATTCTTTGAAAGTAAAATAGATGTCCCCCCATCGTCTTTTAAGGTAACCGAAGTATCAATAAGGCGTTTAATCTCCTGTAGACCTTTTCTTGGAATTATTATCCCACCGCCCATATCAATTGATTCTTTTGAGTGATATTTTGAAAGTGAGAGCCTTCTACCATCAGTTGTAACCATCTCTAAAGAGCATCCTTTTCCTTCTTCTTTATGTGATACAAGAAGAGCTCCGCCAAGCGTATATCTTGCCTCCTCTTCAGATGGTGAGGGAATAGAGAATATGGTTTTTTCTATCATAGATTTTAAAATATCCGGTGGCAAAGAAAACCAGTTCTTATCTTTTTTCCCAGATACCTCTGGAAAATCCACTTTGGGATATTCTTCCGGGTCCATTATATTTAAATCCAATATACAATCCCCAATAGTAATACGTGCCCTTGTATGATTTTCGGTTTTCATAATAAGATCAGTATCCGGTAACTCCCGGATAAGATCGAGAATGCTTTTAGCATTCAATGCGCATGCGCCATCTTCCTCTACATCACATTCAGCCAATACCTGTATGGATAAATGAAGGTCCGTAGCTTTTATCTTTATACCTTTTCCATACGTCTCAATAAGTATATGGCTTAAAATAGGAAGAGTGGATCTCCTTTCGGTAAAACCCTGTACAGTTGTTATCATTTTTTGGAACATCGCTTTTTGGATTGAAATCTTCATATAATTATTACTCCTTAATATAAAGTTTTATATAAAATTAAGGCCACTGTCAAATGTTAATAACCAATATAACAACTTGATAATATTGATTTTTTTATATACAAAACACCCTACAAAACTTTTCATTTATTTTTAAAATCCCCCATAATTGTAGATATGTAGATACTTTGTTTATAATCAAATAGGCAACTCATCCCGTATAAGTTTTTCTGCAATCCTTTCCATATCAGTTTTTGAGGAAACATTTATAATAATCTTCCCTTTTTTCTTTCCAAAAGAGCAAACCACATGAGCAGACAATCTCTCCGAGAGAAGCATGGAAAGCTGTCCGGTAAAAGAATCTTTTTTATCTTTTTTCTTAGAAGGAGAATTTTTTCTAAGCCTTAAAACAGCAGCCTCAGTCTCCCTCACACTCAAACCTTTTGAGAGTATCTTATGTAACAATAAAATCTGGTCACGAGGTTTTTCTGCCATCAGGATGGCTCTTGCATGTCCGGCACTTATCTCCCCGTTTCTAATCGAGGCCTTTACCTCTTCTGGCAACGAGAGCATGCGCAGGGAATTTGTAATGGTAGATCTATCCTTTGATACCCGAAGAGCGATATCTTGATGGCTCAAATGAAACTGAGAAGAGAGCACATAATATGCTTCAGCCTCTTCCATGGAATTTAAATCCTCGCGCTGTAAATTTTCTACCAGAGAGATTCCAAACGCAACCTCATCAGAAACATCTTTTACGATACAAGGTATTTTTTTTAATCCAGCCAGCATAGAGGCTTGGTATCGCCGCTCTCCGGCCACGATCTCATATCGCGTATTTATCTTTCTCACAATTAATGGAGACAGAAGTCCGCTTTGTTTTATAGAGTTGGCAAGCTCTTCTATCTTCTGCTTGTCGAAAACTTTTCGTGGCTGTGCAGGGTTTGGGTAGATCTCACCAATAGCGATCTCTAATGAGGCCGTAGATTCCTGAACACCAAGATCGCCAAGGATAGCATCTAACCCCCTGCCGAGACCTGGCTTTACAGAAGCCTTCATTACAAACCCTCCCTTTCTATAATCTCTTTAGCCAGCATAAGGTAGTGTTGAGCACCCTTGGAAGAGATATCATAAAGACATACAGGGATTCCGTAGCTTGGAGCCTCACTAAGACGGATATTTCTTGGTATGATTGTTTCAAAAACCTTTGCGCTGAAATGAGCCTTCACATCCCTTATGATATCCTGGTTTAGCCGCGTTCTAGGGTCAAACATGGTAAGGAGAAAACCCTCGACCTCTAGGTCGGGATTAAGCCGGCTTTTCACACGATTAAATGTGTTGAGCAGGTTTCCCAAACCCTCAAGGGCATAATACTCACACTGCACCGGGACAAGAAGCTTGTTCGCCGCAGTAAGGGCATTGACAGTGAGAACACCCAGGGAAGGGGGGCAATCAATCAAGATATAATCAAAAGATCGCTTTAGACCTGAGATCGCTTTTGCTATAATCTTTTCCCGATAAGGATGATCGGCAAGTTCTATCTCTACGCCAAAAAGGTCTGCATTGCTTGGCGCAAGAAACAATCCTTTTACTTTTGTTTCCAAGATAATGTCATCAAGCGGGATATCGGAGATCATTACATGATATAGGTGCTTATCCAATTTACCCGGAACGACCCCAAGGCCGGAACTGGCGTTTCCCTGAGGGTCAAGGTCAATAAGCAAGACCTGTCGCCCCATTAGAGCGAGCGATGAGCCCAAATTTACGGCAGTAGTTGTTTTACCCACCCCACCTTTTTGATTCGTGATGCTCACGATCTTTGTATGCATGGAGGAGGATTACCATAAATAAAGGATAACTTAAAGTATAAAACCGATGTTTCACGTGAAACATCGGCAAATCGGGCTAGCTGCCAGAGGGAAAAAACCGTACCAGAATGATGGCAACCAGGATAGCGGCGGTGATCCATGCAGCAATAGTGTCGCTTTTGCGGGAGATGGCGTTTTCGTGTATCTGACGGATTCCATCAGCCAGCTTTTCTTCTTTAATGTTCGAGAAAAAGAAGTCAACTATATCGCGAAACCCGTAGAAGCTGTTAGGGATGACGAGGGTTTTATTGCTGCCGGATATGGAAATGTATTGTTTTGTGCCCATGATAACCCCGTCCACGAGAGAGATCTCGCTCAGGGGTATGTTCTTTGTGCCAAGGAGTCCGCGTATTGTGATCATTTCATCAGAAAGACAAACCTTTCTGATGAGGCTGTTGATTGCAAGAAGATAGAATATTACAAAGAGTATGCCGACGGTTATGATGTGCGAACGGGGGAAGCCGGTCGATGTTACATCTATTACAATTGGAACCGAAAGGATCAGGGAAATCGCCATAGGTATTTGAAGTGACTTTTTTATCTTGTATGTCGTTTTCATGCGCTGTATGTTAGCGGAAATTGGGAATTCTATCAAGAGGATACTCGCATGACACACAAAAATGACGGTTGTTAAAATATGAGACAAACCCCGTTGCACATCATAGACTCTCACTCACACATTCATATGGATGTTTTTTCCAGGAACCGGAAAGAAATTCTTGAGCGGGCCCGGGAAAAGGGTGTAGCGACAATGCTTCTTGTTGGTCTTAGTCCTGACGATTCCCGCGTTGCTATTTTTATGGCGATGGAAAATAAGGAGCTTTTTGCTGCTGTTGGCATTCATCCTATAGATTCAGATACATATGAAACATCCGATGTATTGGCCATGGCGGATTTTGCAAAGAACAATAAGGTTATTGCTATCGGGGAGACAGGGATCGATCTACACAGAAATCCCCATACTTTTGAAAAACAAAAAGAGATGTTTCGAGCACATATTAAACTTGCCCGAACTGTAAAACTTCCCCTGATTATCCATGACAGAGAGGCTCATGAGTCAGTAATTTCTCTTCTCGATAAGGAAGACGGGTGGTCTGTTGGTGGGGTGATTCATTGTTTCTCCGGAGATCTTGATATGGCTCTTTATGCAATACAAAAAGGATTTTTTATCTCTGTGCCGGGATCGATCACTTACAAGGGCGCAACTGCAATGCGTGAAATTATAAAGGGAATTCCTCTTACATCTCTTTTGATAGAGACGGATGCTCCTTTTTTATCTCCCGAGCCGTATCGCGGAAAAAAGAACGAGCCAGCGTTTATAATAGAGACGTTGAAAATGCTTGCGACAATAAAAGAGGTTTCTTTAGATGAAATGGCAGCAGTCACGACACAGAATTTTGAGCGATTATTTTTTAAAGGCACACCGCTTGGAAAAATTTTATCCAACACAAATAAGAAGGATAATGCTTAACAGAGCCTTTTCGATGTGGTACATGTGTTACTACTCATAGAATATTAACAAGGAAGAGAGCTTAAGAGATGATAAAAAGACTTGAGGTAAAGACAAGCCACAGGGAACAGTTTGTAGAAATCACTTCCCAGATCAAGGCTATTGTAAAAGCAGAAAACTTAGCCTCAGGCTATGTAATCATTTATGTTCCCCATACAACGTGCGGTGTTACAATAAACGAGAATGCAGACCCTGCAGTAAAAGAGGATATGGTAAATACATTCTCAAGGCTTGTCCCCCGCGATAAAGGATACAAGCATACAGAGGGCAATTCAGATGCCCATATAAAAGCGAGCCTGATAGGATCAAGCATAATGGTTCTGGTCGAGAGCTCAACGCTGGTCTTGGGTACATGGCAGGGAATCTTTCTTGCAGAGTTTGACGGGCCGCGGCAACGCACGGTACTCATCAGAATGGTGCACTGTTAGGTAAAGCTAGAGCGCTTTTCCGGTCTTTTTTAACCAACCCCGCAAAAACAAACACATAGTTGACAAACGAGCCTCTGATATTCTATTAGAGTCTTCTGGGCGGGCATAGCTCAGTTGGTAGAGTGTCAGCTTCCCAAGCTGAATGTCGCGGGTTCGAACCCCGTTGCCCGCTCCAGAGAAAAGCGAAGAAGGGGGACTGAAAGTGGGCGTTAGCCCACTTTTTTGTTTACTATGAAAAACGAAGAGATAACAAAGAAGGTGGAATCCTTGATCGAAAAAGAGGTTTCCATCATGGGCCTCGATCTTGTCGAGGCAGCCTTTGGCGGGGGAGTCTTGAAGGTAACGATAGACAGCCCTTCCGGGGTTTCCTTGGATGAGTGCGTGGCAGTGAGCAGGCGAGTAGGGATTCTGCTGGATGCAGAAGACCCGATCCCTGAGCGGTACAAGCTCGAGGTAAGCTCTCCGGGCCTCACGAGAAAGCTCTCCAAGCCAGAGGATTTCGAACGGTTTACCGGCAAGCTTGTTAAGGTTCATACCCCGGAGGCGGTGTATAGAGGAATATTAAAAGGTCTTGTGGATGAAGATGTCCTGCTTGATATAGACGGAACACGAGTTTGTCTAAAGATGCAGGACATCATAAAGGCCAATCTCGACTTTGATTTCTAGGAGGAATCCATGATTTTAAACATCTCAAAGGTTTTAGACCAGATAGTCAAGGAGAAAGGCCTTAAACTGGAAGATTTGATAGGCGCAATAGAGGCTGCAATGTTGAGCGCTGCCAAAAAAGTATATGGTGATTTTCCCAACCTCGAAGCGCAGTATAATCCAGAGCTTGACGAGGTAGAGATCTTCCAGTTCAAGGTTGTTGCTGACGAAATAGAGGATCCCAACAGCCAGATAATTCTTGAGGAAGCCAGAAAAGAGTTGGATCCAACCTGCCAGATCGGCGACGAGCTTGGGTTTAAGCTGGATTCTTCCAAGCTAGGCAGAATAGCAGCGCAAAGCGCAAAACAGGTGATCATACAAAAAGTGAAAGAGGCAGAAAGAGATGCTGTATATGATGAGTATATTGGCCGTAAATTTGAGGTGATCACTGGATTTGTTCACCGCTTTGAGCGCAGGGACATTATCGTAGCCCTTGGAAAAGCAGAGGCAATCCTAAGGGAAAAAGAGCAGATCCCCGGAGAGATGTTTAGGCGGGGAGACAGGATACAATCTTATATTCTTGACGTAACAAAATCCATGCGATCTCCGCAGGTTGAGCTTTCAAGGACCCACCCCAGGTTTTTAGTAAAGTTGTTTGAGATCGAGGTGCCGGAGATTGCAGAAGGCATGGTGGAGATCGTTGCTGTAGCGAGAGAGGCAGGGGTACGATCAAAGGTCGCTGTGCGTTCGCATGATACAGGGATCGACCCGGTAGGAACATGCGTGGGAGTGAAGGGCGCTAGGGTTCAGAATGTTATACAGGAACTGCGGGGCGAGAGGCTAGATATTGTTCCCTGGTCAGAAGACCCAGTGCGCTTTGTATGCAATGCGCTCTCTCCGGCAAGGGTAAGCAAGGTGATTGTGGACAATACCAAGCGTGGCATGGAAGTTGTTGTTCCGGATGACCAGCTGAGTCTTGCAATCGGAAGAAAAGGACAAAACGTAAGACTGGTTGCCAAGCTCACCGGATGGCGAATCGATGTGAGTTCCGAAGGCAAGGAAAAGGTTGTGTCTTCAATAGACCTAAATCCGCTCTCGGCTATCGAGGGGCTTGATCATGTGCTGGCCGAGAAGCTGTATGATGCAGGATATAAGAGCATCGATTCCCTTGGAAAGGCCGAGGCTAATACGTTGGTCGGGGTTGAGGGGATAAGCGAGGATCTGGCGAAGAAGATTATTGAAAAGGCAGCATCACTGGCAAATGAAAAATAAATTGGAACCACAGAGACAGTGTATTGGGTGTAAAAGAGTATTTCCCAAGAAAGAGCTGTTGAGGTTTGTGAAAGGTCAATCAGGGTCTATAGTGATTGACAGAAAGAAAATTCTTCCTGGGCGAGGGGTGTACCTTTGTCCGGATGAAAATTGTTTTAGTCGTGCAAGAAAGGGAAAGGTCTTTCAAAAGATGCTAGGTATAGATTCTGTGGTTGGCGATGAGGATGCGCGCATCATGGATGCTCTAATAGAGAAAACAGATGAATTCCTTTGCAAACAAAATAAGCCCTTTCTCGGCGCGCCCGGTGAAAATCAGGAAAAATGCAGCATTACTAGCAACATCCAGGCCTTTAAAAGGTGTTCTTCAAGAGGGGGTTGTGCATGAAGAAGATGAGGGTTTTTGAACTCGCAAAAGACCTAGGGATAGACGCCAAAGAAATCATGAAGATTGCAAAAGACCTGGCTGTCTCGGTTGAGAATAATATGAGCATGCTTGATACCCACGATGTTGAAAGAATCAGAAAAAGGGTGGAGAGGCATGAGGATAAGGGGCCGGAGGAGTCTGCGGGAAAAGGAGACGTGTTCACCCAGGTCAGAGTAGCGACCAATGTCGTTAGAAGAAGGGCAAAGGTTGTTGCTCCTGATGCACCTCCCGAAGAGCCTGAACAGGCAAAGCCGCAAGAAGAGGTTTCTAAGGTTGAGGGGGAAACCCCTAAGGCAAAAGAACCTGAAAAGGTAAGTGAGGAATCAAAGCCCAAAAAGGCAGTAAAAAAACCAGTTGTTGGCAAGGAAGAGCCATCAATTGAGCCAGAAAAGAAAGAAGAATTAAAGGAAAAAATACCGCTTAAAGCTGAAGAGCTGGAAAAAAAGGAAATAAAAGAAGAAGCCCATGTTGAAGCAGGAAAGGCTGTTCCGGTACAAGAAAAAGCGGAGAGTGTCCCAGGGGTAAAGACAGAAGCCCTTACCGCCGAGGAAGAAGAAAAAAAAGAGAAGAAGAAGGGAAAGAAAAAAGAAGAGGTTTCTCTAGCAGGAGAACCTGAACGGCCATCATATAAAAAGATTGTAAAGATAAAAGACAAGCAGGTCTTTACTCAAAAAGATATTTACGGGGAAGGCCGGAGCCCATATGGAAAAAAGATAAAGAAACTCAAGAAAGAAATGGCTCCTGTCGAGACTCTCCCGGCCAGGAAAAAGAAAATAAAGATGGGGCGTAGCATAACGGTTGCAAGCCTTGCCAAGGAAATGGGTGTAAAAGTCTCAGAGGTCATAAAGATTCTGTTAGATCTTGGCGTGATGGCAACCCAGAATCAATTTAT
>JAGVNP010000050.1 GCA_020053185.1 Deltaproteobacteria bacterium
CAAAATTCTGCAGCATCATGGCCATGGCAACGGTATTGCCCATGAACTCCTGCGGCCAAGCTCCACCGCGTTCAAGCAATAATACTTTCTTGCCCTTCTTGCTCATCTCACGGGCTACTGTGCCGCCACCTGGGCCTGACCCCACTACGATCACATCATATTCTTTGTTAGGCATAAGCACCCTCCGCCTTTGTTTTATGTAAATCTTTAATAATTAATAGTTTGGGAGTTGGGAAAAACCCACTCCCAATAAACTACTATTTACGCCATGCCTCATACTGCTCATTTCCGCCAGGAAGAATGCCTTTTTCATACCAATTATTGTCCAGCTTTCCTTGTTTTTTAAGGGTTCTATATTCCTCCCTGTACTTAAGGATTTCATCCAACAGCCATTTAGGGTATTCCTTGTCCGCCAACTGGGTGTAGAGTGGGAGAGACTTCTGTTTGAGTTTTTCCAATTCTGCATCAGGAAAATGCACTTCTTTTATTGCGCCCCTGCTAATTAGTTCTTTCTTTGCCTTCTTTTCTCCCTCCCGTATGCAGTGTCGCTGTCCCATGTACTGGTACTTATCTCCTTTGACGTTAGACAATCCCTCATCTAATGTTGTCAGGAACATCTCTCGAAACTCCTTGCCGTTCTTATAACCGTACTTTGGCCCCCATTTGTCCATAAAGGCTTCCATCAGATCAAACATTTTCTTATCTACAAAGCCCATGGCAACTTCATGACCAAACAAAGGATAGTCAGTTGCATATTTGAGGTGAGGCCACCACTGCAGAGCAATGGGCACATACCATCCGCTGTATACAGAATCCATCATTTTTGTAGAAAGAGGCTGTATTGCATCAAAGAGTTCTGCCGAAACAGTTTTATTAAAGCCGAAAACCTTGTTCACATCGTCTCTGACACGATCTCCCCTGAAGTACCAGAAATTAAGCTTTTTAAAATCGTCCGTGCTATTGAGAGGAACAGGAGAAAAAATAAAATCTTCACAAGCTTCCCCCGTACCTAAGTATTGAAACCCTCTTTGTTCTGTAAGTTTTGCTATGCTTGGTCCCATCTTTTTGAGGATATAGTCTATCTCACATGCCTTTCCGTTATAGTAAAGATCTGGCTCCCAATCGAACAGAAAGGGGAGTTCAAACACGCACGTTTCAGGTACAGCCAGCGTAGATCCCATATTCGTAAGACCTAGAAGATGAAGCTGCTTCATCTTCAATTTTCTGATGGTATCTGCCTCATCACCCATTACCCCGCCTCCATAGAGGCGAACCTTGATGAATCCCTTACTTTCTCTTTCTAAATCCTTCCCGAAAGCATTCACATTCAACCACCAGACCGTTCCCTCAGGTGCTGATGTCGCCCATTTCATGAGAATTGCCATATTGTCAGGTGGAACCTCACCCCCTGTAACAAAACGCTCAAGATCCCATGGGTCAACGTATTTTTTGTCCGCAGCACAAAGAGGCAGACTGGAAAAAATAACTGCAATTACCATAATAAAAATACCTATCCACGACGCATGAACCCTCACCATCTTTTCACCTTTTTTCTGGAACATATTTATCCTCCCTCCAATCATTAGAACCGTCCCTTCTCTATGGTCCTGTATTTTTATTTTTTTTCATAAGTGTGAATAAATGTTAGCTGCTTCATAAAGACACCCCCTAAACGAAACCTACAAAAAAATACATTTTTATCTGCACCTCCAAACATAGGCTACATATTATATATTTAGCAAAAACCTTCCAATATGAAATATTTTTAAAATGAAACTAATTTACTAAATACGCTGACCAAACCGATCCGTCAATCAATATTTTGCCTTTAGTCTTCCTTTCCATGAAAATCAGTCTTCGGACAAGAAGTTACAAGAAGCTTGAGTAAGGAACACATGCAATATGGATTGCCGATCTAGCAATAACAAGAGAGTAGAAGGCAATATTTTGAGGTGTGGCCCAATCAAGCTCCAGAAATGGTATATTTAAGTACAGATGGCAAAACCAGAGATCATATAATTGTTATGTCGGGTAAAAAAGCGTTCCTTTTAACCGTTCATCTCCAAGAAAACGTGCTACCATATGAAGAGAATAAAACGATGACAGGACAGTAGATTTTAAATGTCTAGGGTATAGCATCTTCTTTGACAATTCAAAAACATATAACACTCATTTGCAATTCGGAAATAAATCTGATAGAAATGATACATGAAAAAACTTCCTTTACCTCGAAAAAAAATTGATGAAGTATTATTTAATGCATTCCAAGCAATCTTTCTTTTTGAGAGAGCAAAAATAAAAACTTTTGGACTTTCCTTTGAAGAAATTTACACTCTCCAGCTCCTAAAAAAAAGCTCTCCCGTTAGGATGAGGACTCTTGTCGAAAAAATTAATATCCCATTTAGCAGTGCAACCCGAATGATCACTCGTCTTGAAAAGCTAGGGTATCTAAAAAGAATCATGCATAAACATGATAGACGAGGGATTAATGTTATCCTAGAAAAAGATGGAGAAAAAATCAATAAAAGCATAGAGAATAACAACTTCAATATTGTTTTTAATAATATTTCCCAGTTCAACGATTTTCAGATTGCTGCGTTTATCGAAACAGCAAAATGCATGGGTAAACTTCTCTACAGCACAACAAATGGCAAGGACGATAAGTCCTTGCCACATAAACAAAAGATAAAGCAGGGAGCGAAGAAAACCAAATAAAGAGCGTTAGTACTTTTTGGATCATCCGGCTGAAAAATCAAACTAGGACAGGTAGTGAAACTCCCCGTGACAAGTCGCGGGGTATTCTGTAAAGTCTCTCCGTAAAACCAAGCTTCTATATTTCACATCAAGTACATAGTCAGCAGATAGTTATTATCTTCTTATGTCGTTATTGTTAGCACTTTTTTTGAGTTCGATCGTAGCGAACCTCCCCAGTTATTCCTTAAAAAATTCCTTTCCTTCCTATTGACATACTGATCAAATCGAAGGAACCTGGTATATCAATCAAAATTTTTGGCCTTTAAGAATATTGAATCACAGTGTTTCCTGGCCCTTCTATAACCACCCGTGATACCTTTGAAAATTTCTTGTTACATAAACCTTATGGCTCAATCTCTGGAGTCTCAGTATAGATGGGCGGCATGGGAGGCAGGACTTCCTCGATTACCTTCATGGTCTTCCATTTTCCCCCACGAAATCGGAAAAAGAACACAAGGCCAAGTGTGATAATGTAGGTTGAGGCAATGATCCATCCTGCATAGATCCCGTAATGTAAAACCTCCAGAACAATATAGCAGGGGATAACTAAAACAAAAGAAGATATGATCACAATCATGTACATAATGAAGTGTGTGTCGCCTGCTCCTCTGATCGCAGATGCAAAGATGATGTTTACTGTATCAAACAGCGAATATACCGCAACAAATCTGAGAAGGATCAATGCAATAGCATATATGGGAGCAAAACTTGCAGGATCAGCATACGCAGCAAACGGCATCAGAAAGACGCCGGGCACAAACATAAAAGCCAAAGCCAGAAGACCCATAGAAACAAATGTCATGTGGAAGCCAGAATATACTGCCTTTTCCGCCAGGTCAGCCCTGCCCTTTCCAAGATACTGGCCCACGAGCACTGAGATCGCAATACCAAAACCGATCATGGGCATGAAAGAGATGGTATTGATATTCAGCACAATGTTGGTTGATGCCAGATACACAGTGCCAAGCCTGCCTATCATAAGCACAAAAAGCGTAAACCCTGCGAGATCTAGAAAAAACTGTATTCCATTGGGAAGTCCAAAGCGGAGCATCCTGAAAAATAGCTCTTTGTCAAATCGCCATCCGCTTATGGTGTGGTAAAGCCTGTTGTATGGGCCTTTCGCAAGCAAAAAGAGATAAGCGAGAAAGGATACACATACTGTAATGTCAGTAGCAATCGCTGCGCCCTTTATACCAAGTTCCGGAAAACCAAATTTGCCAAAGATCAGCATATAATCCATCACAAGATGAACAGCCGTGGCAAAGGCATTCACCCACATCACTGGCCATGGCCTGCTCCTGCCAGAAAAAAATCCAGCCATTGCAGATGATGCAACCAGAGGAAATGCACCCAAACAAAGAATCTGAAAATAAACCACCTCGTGCGTCTGGATTGATTGCTCATGTCCAATAAAGCCAAAAAGAGGCCCGGCAAACGGGATCAATAAAAGATTCATCACTCCAGCAAGGATCGCAACGTACACGCCCTGCCAAAGTGAAGGCCCAATCCTGTTAAAAAGACCTGACCCATAATACTGGGCAACAAACACACTCACATAACTTGCAGTGCCTATAAAAAGGCTCATGATAGTAAAGCTTAAGATACCGGCAGGCGTTACTGCAGCGATAGTCTCTGCAGAGTACCAGGTTAAAAACATTCGATCGACAAAGTGCTGTATTGACCATGAGCCGGTACTTAGAATCAACGGAAATGCGAGGACAAGGACTTCCTTATATCCGGCTTTGCTCTCCCAGCGATCTTTCAGATAGTTCACTTTGCCTGCAATTGCGATAGCTCTCTCCTTGACTTATCTGGCTGGCTTAGGACTTCTTTTCTGGTTTTTTCTTATGAGCAACTATATGGATTTTTTCCGGATTGATTTTTACCATATATAGATTGGAAGGGACTTTGACCATTTCTTCATTGAGAACAATACGTTGCCATCCTTCTTTGATACTGGAGAGATCTACGGAAATCTTCAATGTTGTCGGATCAAAAATGCTGAACGCCTGTGGAGATCCCACAAGTGTTATTGAAGCCTCCTTGGCCTTTGATTCTTCGATCTCCCACTCCTGCGACTCCATGCGATATTCGATAGGCACCACAAAATCTCTCTGCACAGATTCCTTTTGATATCCAAATGCAAACCAGAGCCCAATTGCAAGAAAGATTGCCACTGCTTTTTCAGGCATATTCCTTCTAAACCATTGGGTACCTGCTTTTTGTTTTTTGGCCGGATATTTTTTCTCATAAAAATCTTCGAGGATACTTCCCAGCCTGGGCACACCACCGATCACACCAATCCTTCCGTTGTGGGCAATCGATATAGAACCCCTCTCCTCAGAAACAACAATACATAGCGAATCACATCTTTCAGCAAGACCGAGCGCTGCTGTATGCCGGAGCCCAAATCTCCCGAATTTTTCCGGATTCAAGGAAAGCGGCAAGTGACATCCGAACTTCTGAACCTGGCCTTCATCAATAATGACCGCACCATCATGGCCCATAGAGTGCGCATCAAAAATGCTTGCCAGAAGAGGATGGCTTAGAATGCCATCAAGCGCATACCCGCCTTCAAGATGCCTTTCAAGCGGATCATTTCCTTTGAGTACAATAAGCGCTCCTGTTCTATTCGAAGCAAAATCCGCAACGCTCTCAATCACCATCCTTATATCTTTAAGATACTGGGCTTCATCTCTGGCACTGATACTCTTTTTGATCGATCCCCATGATGCAACCCTCTCGAAAAAACGACGAATTTCCTCCTGAAAAATCACCACAAGCGCAATTATAAGAATTGTAAAAAAGCTCTTTAGCGCCATTGATGTAAGATAGAGATGAAACCATCTGGCAACTATATAAACAACTCCGAAAAGGCTGATCCCTACAAGCACAAGCCGGGAGGTAGTGCTCTTAAACCATATGAGAAAACCATAGATAAACGTTGATATGATAATAACATCAAATACATCTTGAATACGAACACTATGAGAAAACGCTAATAGAGCTTCCATAATGTTTTCCAGCATGTCTTACAAATCTCCCTTAAATAACTCTATAACAAGTTTTCTCTGAAAGAAAAATAGGATATCTTTGTAAATAGCATAAAGCATAGATCTTTGCACACTGCTCATTTTGTCATTGCGAACGCAGTGAAGCAATCTCATAGCTCTTTTATAGTTTCCGGGATCGCCACGTCGCTACGCTCCTCGCGATGACTGTAAAGGATGATTTTGCGCATGAGTATTTTTTATTTTTTGTGTTATTATAGACATCTAAATTGCAATTAAGGAGGCGCGTAATGAAAATATCCTCTATTGAACTCTACCATGTTCAGATTCCCTTAAAACATACATTCTGGCCCACATGGATACCCGGGTATCCTCAGACGCACAACGGATTCACCTTGATAAAGCTTGTAACTGACGACGGCATTGAGGGATATTCTGCCGGATCAGCCCTGGGATATGAGAGAGAGGGCTTGGGCGATCTTATCGGAGGATATCTGCTTGGGGCAGATCCTACTGATATTGACACTACCCAGAACTTGCTGAAACAGGCAGGAATCTTGGGATGGAGAAATTTCTGGATCGAGCCTGCGTGCTGGGACATCATCGGCAAGAGCAAAGGTAAACCCGTGTACGAACTTTTAGGAGGCGAGACGCGTCCTATTGAGGTCTACTGCTCCACAGGAGAGATGCATGAGCCGGAAAAAAGGGTGGAAGAACTCCTTACCATGAGAGAGCGCGGATTCAAGATAGCAAAGCTGAGGGTAAAAAACAAAGAACTCAAAGATGACATCAGACACATTGAGGTAATACGAAAAGGCATTGGAGATAAACTGGAACTGGGAGTTGATGCCAACCAGGGTTGGCTTGTCACTATTGTAGACAAAATTCCTGCATGGGATTTGAAACGAGCAACTGAGTTTGCTGAAGCATGTTATGCGAATAACATCACATGGCTTGAAGAACCGCTTGATTCAAGAGATTATGACGGTAATGCTGCCTTAAAAAAAGTCTCAAAAGTTAAAATCTCAGGTGCTGAGCTTAACTATGGCTGGGATGAGATCAAGATCATGCTTGAAAAGGACTGCTTCCATGTGTATCAGCCTGATGCCACGTTTGCAGGCGGCATAGCGCAAGTAAAAAAGGTGATTGATGCCTGCCATAGCCATAACAGAGAATATTCTCCTCATACATGGACCAATGGAATCGGATTCTATATAAACTGGAATATGGTGCTTGCTGACAAAGGCAACAAACTTCCCCTGGAATATCCCCTGGAAGAACCTTCATGGGTGCCTGAAGAGCGAGAAGGGATCATCGATCCTATTCTTCCGGACAAAAACGCTATGCTTGCGCCATTTACAAGGCCGGGGCTTGGATTTGAGATCGACAAAAAACTGCTCAGTAAATATGGAAAACGATTCTTCAAGCTTACCGAGACACGCTTAAAACTAAAGGTGATCAGACAAAAAGGACTGAAGGCTGCACTAGAGCTGAAAAAGAGAAAAGAGGAACAGCAGTAAATATACGAAGTAAGATCCGCGCAATGTTGCGCGCATCTCGCCAATATGATAGAAGATTCCAAAAAGGAGGGCTTATGAAAAAATCTTTATTGTTTGTTATATGTATTATGTCTTTCATCGGAGTCCCTTGTGCCGTGTATGCAATAGGGATGGAAGCTGCCATTGGCAAATGGCAGCAAGGCCCGAGCGGAAAATTCTGTTATGAAGATGCCTATTCTGACGAAAACACCTTCGACCTTGAAGACGACCTAAATTATGAGGAAGAATGGGAACTGACTGGAAGGGCAAAAATCGATCTGCCAGTTTTCCCGAATATCTATCTTATGGCAACACCAATGGAATATGAAGGCAGCGGAACAAGAACCATTGGACGTTTTTTAGGTATGCCTATTTCTGGAGAATTCGACTCAAGACTCAAACTCACCCACTATGACATTGCCATTTATTATGGAATACCTCTGCTTAAAACAGCAACTTTAAAAAAGATCAATCTGGACCTCGGAGTAAATGCAAGAATCATAGACTTTGAAGCAGAGATGACTGACAGTTCTGATCTCGTAACCGAATCAAAAAAGGAAACATATACTGTTCCTATGGTGTATGCAGCTCTGCAGCTAAGGCCTATTGAAAAAATCTGCATTGAGGCAGAAGGCCGTGGAATAACGTACAAGAAAAATACCACATACAGCGTTATAGGAAGGGCAAATCTTGATCTTTTCGGTCCGATATTTATAGCAGG
>JAGVNP010000148.1 GCA_020053185.1 Deltaproteobacteria bacterium
CTGATCATTTACTTAAAAAAGACGCTTAAAGGGAGGTCAGATATGAGCATGTTTGGACAAGTATACGTAAAGGACAATAAATATAAGATCAAAGGTGATTTTCATCACATGACACAGAATATGCCGATCCGTAATGCAGATGACGGATGGAAGCTTTTAGGCGTGACAAACCCAAGAGACATGACCTACATCCATTCTTATGGCGGAGAGGCAATATTTTTTGAATCTTTAGGTAAAGGGAAATTAATGGCAACGAGGTGCGATAACCCAGACTGTGATTCTAAGGGCGTTATATACCAGCCCTTCAGGATTCACTGTATGGACTGCCTTGGAAAAAACACTGTTATCGATATGACCGATATTGCAAAAAAGACCGCAAAGATTCATACCTTCATGGTATGTGAGCGATCAGGCGCATTCAATATCCTTGATAAACCCATTAGATTCATCAATATTGAGTTTGAAGGTGTTCCCACCATCTTGTTCAGCTATCTTTCTGTTGGCCATCCGGAGATGGGGATGAGGGTTGTACCTATATTCAGAACTACAAACCCTACCTATACAATTCTCGACCTTTCATGGGTGCCTGAAGGAACAAAAAAGGCGAAACTGCCTGAGGGTTTCAGCTTCTAATAAAATTGTCTATTGCTGGGGCTTTATCAATAAAGCCCCAGCATCTTGTTAATTGTTTTTCTAAAATCTTTAATTATAGCCTGTACCACAATTTGTGATATAATAAGCGTAGTGTAAAATTCATTATGAGGAGGCTACAATGCCAAGATTATTAATATCTTTACTTATGTTTTTCGTCATAGGATGTCCGGCAATGTCTTTTGGGGAAATGAGGAATATTCCTGACAAGCCAAAAACAGAAAAACTGAAAGTGAGTTTTAACGGAGAGACCCTAAAGGCTTTCTATATTGTAATAGACACCAGAACAACTGAAGAAAAGACGGCAGATGATATGGGAGCCAAGATTCCCGGAGGCGTTTTTGTCTTTTTCCAGGGTCATGGGCAGAGGCCGACCGATGCCTACAAGTTCAGCTCAAAGATATCTGAGGCTGGCAAGTCCGGCATCGTGATTGTGCCTGTGTGCGATACGCCATATGGCAAGGATAGTCAGTGGCGCGGAGATAGCGGTAAGCAAGTCGTGCTTATGGAAATCGTGCGGTATGTACTTAATGAAAAAGGCATTTGCGTGGAAGGGTACAAGCCCATCACTGATATGCCTGTATCCATAAACGGAAAGAATATGCAGGAGATCCCTTCAGAAGGCTCAGCTGCAAAGATCCTTGCGGTGGGATGGTCTCACGGAGGCATCCTTTCAAGGCGTTTTACAAATGCTTACCCTGATGCTGTGATCGGCCTTGCGCATGTATGTCCTGCCGGTTATGAACAATGGGGTTCGACAAAGCTGCTCCTTAATTTCGGATGGGAATGTCTACGCATAAGCACATGGTGTTTTAGAGGACATATGGGTGATGTGCTTGGCGCGGCATGGGGCATAACAAAAGGCATTGGCGGAGATACGGGAAGGTCTGTACCATTGTCTATTGTTCATGCACAGCCGTCAAAGCTCTTCAGGTCAGGCAGAGACATAAAGGATTGCACGCTTTATTGTGATGATGCGAATTTCCCTGTTGCCGGCATAAGCAACCTGACCGTGATCTTTGCGGAAGGCGATTCGTGCATTGATGTGCGGGAGCATGCAGGAATCTCTGATCCTGCAAATCCATCGAGCCAAGAGGTCGATGCATTTTGGGGAAAATTCTATCCAAGCGTTGTTGCAGAAGAGATAAAGCTTACGTTTTCGGTTTTGCCAGGCTCGCATCTGGCGCCAGTTAGCCACAGTGATGTATATGCAAAGACCGTATTGGAAGGACTGGATCAACTGAAATAATAAAACCGTAAAGCGTGAAGAGTAAAGTGTAAGGTGTAAAAACAACTATCTTTAAACCTCATGCCTTACGCTTTACGCCTAACGACCAGGGGCAAAGGAAGGCTATGGGAGAAAAGATGAAGGCGTACCGCTGGCATCTTGCTGTCATCGCTGTTTTTGCAGTTGTCCTTGCATTCAATTTTGCAGAAAATCAGAATCTTTATACAGTGACCGAGGTCTATGACGGAGACACTATAAAGATAGATGACGGCAGAATAGTGAGGCTGATCGGTGTGGATGCGCCAGAAGTAGAATCTCCATACAGACATCTTGAGCCATTTGGAAATGAGAGCAAGGCATACATGGAGACTTTTGTTTTAAAGAAAAAGGTGAGGATCTCATCTGGAAAAGAGCCTCTTGATAAATATGGCAGGACGCTTGCGTATGTTTATTTAAAAGACGGCACACTGGTAAACGGACGCATCATTAAAGATGGCTGGGCAATGGCATATCAAAGATTCGATTTCGAATACAAAGATCTGTTTATTGCTTATGAAAAAGAGGCCAGGTCGAAGGCCATCGGAATATGGGGAAAAGAGTAGCGCCTGGCGTAGTGATTCGGATGTGATTAAGGGACAAAGGCACAGAGGCACAAAGAAAGGTTATAGGTACGAGGTAATATGTCATAGGAGAATCCTATGTCTTGAACCTGTACCCTATAGCCACTAATAACTAACAACGGACAACTGACCTAAAAAACTCCTTACGCCTCACTCTTCACGCTTTACGATCATAGTAAACTTTTTTATTGACAACTTTCTTAATCTGGTATTTAAGTACCTAAATAACATAATATGGAGGTTGTGATGAGGGGCTCATGTATTTTTAGGATATCGGATGCAACGATACTAGGGCTTCATGCCATGGCGATTCTTACAGCTGATCTGAAAAGATCGTTTTCTGTAAAGGAGATCGCATCATATCTGAAAGTATCTGAGAATCATTTATCAAAAGTTCTCCAAAGGCTTGCAAAAGCCGGTTATGTGAATTCTGTACGTGGACCGAGTGGCGGATTTTCTGCTGCAAGAAAAGCCAGCCAGATATCTCTGCTTGAACTGTACGAATTGATCGAAGGCCCTATTCCTGTAAGTGGCTGCTTACTCGGCACTCCCAGATGCAGGGCCAAGACATGTAGGCTGAATGATTTTCTCAGAGATATCGGCAGTCAGATGGAAAAATTTCTGGCCAAAACCAAACTTTCACAACTCACGACCATGAAGGAGTAAAATATGAAGACAAAAAGAAAGATCATAGAGATCGATGAGGAAAAATGCACAGGATGCGGACAGTGCATTTTGGCCTGTGCTGAAGGTGCGCTGGCTCTCGTAAATGGCAAGGCAAAGCTTGTTGGTGATGTGTTTTGCGATGGACTTGGCGCATGCATTGGAGAATGCCCAGAAGGCGCTCTTAAGATTGTGGAAAAGGAGGCTCAAACATTCAGCGAACAAGAGGTGCAAAAACTTCATAAAAAAGAAGGCAAACAAGAAGAGACATTGCCATGCGGCTGTCCGTCTGCAATGGCAATGACATTGCAGCACACGGATACGTGCGAGTCATCACATGACATTCCCTCTCAACTTGGGCATTGGCCAATAAAGCTTCAGCTCTTAAGTCCCGGCGCGCTCTTCTTAAAAGGATCAGATCTTATGCTTCTTGCTGATTGTGCTGCTGCAGCATTTCCCAATCTGCATGGGTGCTTTCTTAAGGGAAAGACCATTGCAATGGGATGCCCGAAACTGGATGACATTGATGCCCATATCGAACGTCTTGCTGAGATTATTAAAGGTGCAAAGCCTGCATCACTGACCGTGGTGCATATGGAAGTTCCGTGCTGCTTCGGGTTTGTCATGGCAGCACAAAAGGCCATTGAAAAAGCAGGCATCAAGATTCCTCTTTCCCGCATAAAGATCAGCCGCACAGGGGAGATTCTTGAAAAGGTAAGTCTGTAACAGATAAAAATTTATATCAATAAACAATAGAGAGGAGAAATACTTATGTTTTGCTACCAATGTCAGGAAACGGCAAAGAATCAGGCATGTACAGTAAAGGGGGTATGCGGAAAGACAGAAGAGACTTCAAATCTCCAGGATTTACTGGTGCATGTGTTAAAAGGAATTTCGCTTTATGCGGAAAAGGCAAGGGATAAAGGACTTGATAAAAAATACGGAGAATTTATCACTGATGCACTCTTTGCAACCATCACCAATGTAAATTTTGATTCAGACCGTATCACCTCTCTTATCAAAAAGGGGCTAAAGCTGAGAGAGGAATTGAGTCAAAAATATGGCAATCTTTCTACCAATGAAGCACATGATGCAGCTACCTGGCATTCGGATAATGTGCAGGATTTTTACAAAAAGGCAGCAGAGGTCGGGTTTCTGGCAATACCCAATGAGACATCCGTTCCCTGAAAGCGCTGCTCATCTATGGGGCAAAGGGCATTGCTGCATATGCGCATCATGCAGCAGTACTCGGGTATGAGGATGAAGAGATCTATGTATTTCTGATGCACAGCCTTGCTGCCACCACAAAGGATTTGTCTGCTGACGAGTTGGTAGTGCTTGTCATGAAAACCGGCGAGATTGCAGTAAAGACAATGGCCCTTCTGGATAAAGCAAATACCACCACCTATGGGAAACCGGAGATATCAAAGGTCAATATAGGGGTAAGAAAGAATCCTGGGATACTGATCTCAGGTCATGATTTCAAAGACCTCGAAGAACTGCTTGAACAGACCAAAGACACAGGCATCGATGTGTATACACACAGCGAGATGCTTCCCAGCCACTATTATCCAGCTTTCAAGAAGTATGAGCATTTTGTAGGCAATTATGGGAATGCATGGTGGAAGCAGAGGGAAGAGTTTGAGGCATTTAATGGCCCGATACTCATGACCACAAACTGCATTGTGCCAGTCAAAGACTCGTACAAAGACCGCATCTTTACCACAGGCACAGTAGGATATCCTGGCCTCACACATATACCGGAGAGGTCTAATGGCGGGGAAAAAGATTTTTCTGTGATTATCGCTTTGGCCAAAAAATGTCCGCCTCCAACCGAACTGGAGACAGGAGAGATTGTTGGCGGCTTTGCGCACGATCAGGTGCTTGCCTTGGCAGACAAGGTTGTTGATGCAGTAAAATCCGGCGCTATCAAGCGCTTTATCGTCATGGCAGGATGTGACGGCCGTCATAAAGAGCGGGCATACTATACCGACATAGCTCAAGACCTTCCAAAAGATACCGTGATCCTCACTGCAGGGTGCGCAAAGTATAGGTACAACAAGCTGGGACTAGGAGATATTGGCGGCATCCCCCGTGTGCTTGATGCAGGACAATGCAATGATTCATATTCCCTTGCAGTCATTGCCCTGAAGCTCAAAGAAATCTTTGGGCTAAAAGATATCAATGATCTGCCGATTTCGTATGACATTGCATGGTATGAGCAAAAGGCAGTTGCAGTGCTTCTGGCGCTTCTTTATCTCGGCGTCAAAGGGATCCGGCTTGGCCCCACGCTTCCCGGTTTTTTATCAGCCAATGTTGCAAAGGTGCTTATTGAAAAATTCAGCATCAAGCCTATCGGGCAGGTGAAAGCAGACATTGAAGCCATGATGGCAGGAGAATAAAAATTTGAGGGGGTCTTGACTGGCCAAGACCCCTCATTATTATTAATTATAAAGGATGGTTCCGCTATCAACGAGGGACCAGGAGGACGTCATAAAAAAGCCGCCTGTACAAAAGAGCACTCTTGCCATACTTGCGGTACTCATCCCGCTGCTGGTGCTTTTTGTCTATGTTGCTCTGCGCTCCGGGCCGCTTGCACCAGTGCCCGTTACCTTGGTTACCGTGGAGAGCGCATCCATTTCACCTGCGTTATTTGGCATCGGCACTGTCGAGGCTCGATACACCTACAAAATCGGTCCAACCTTCGCCGGACGTGTCAAAAGACTGGACATCCATGTGGGAGATCGGGTTAAAGCGGGGCAGGTGTTTGGCGAAATGGACCCGGTTGATTTTGAGGAACGCATCCACGCCCAGGACGCTGCCCTAAAGAGGGCAAAAGCACAATTAGACGAGGCACAGGCACGCCAAAACTATGCGCTAACACAAGCACGACGTTACGAGCAGTTGTTGGAAGTGAACTCAATTAGTGAGGAGGTGGTCGCTACCAAACGATATGAGCTGCAGGTCGCAGAGGCAGGTCTGAACGCAGCACGCGAGGAACTCGCCCGCATCCGGGCTGAACGCGAGGCCTTGGTTGCGCATCACAGCAATTTGCGGCTGATCGCTCCAGTTGATGGCCTGGTCGTTGCGCGCTATGCTGATATAGGTACCACGATTGTGGCAGGTCAGACGGTGGTGGAGTTGATCGATCCTGAGAGTTTGTGGATCAATGTACGCTTCGATCAAATCCATGCGCGTGGGCTTGCCGCAAATCTGCCGGCCCAGATCGTACTACGTTCGCAAGCGGGCGAATTAGAGAACGGTCGTGTGTTGTGGGTGGAGCCATTGGCCGACGCAGTGACCGAGGAAACGCTGGCCAAAGTGGTATTCGACCAACTGCCCGAGCCGCTGCCGCCCATCGGTGAACTGGCCGAGGTCACCGTTGTTTTACCCGTGCTTCCGGCCGGACCGGTCATCCCCAATGCGGCCATCCAGCGCATCGATGGCAAATTGGGCGTGTGGCAGGTCAAAAATGGAGACCTGCACTTCACGCCAGTC
>JAGVNP010000037.1 GCA_020053185.1 Deltaproteobacteria bacterium
GCCGGTCTTTAAGGTGCTTTATGAAGAAAAACCCGGTCCGTTTAAGAAGCTTCTGCTCAATGTAGACGGCGTAATCCAGTTTGCAGTAAAGGGAACCGATATCGGCGCATTCCTTGAGTTTGCAGGCGGCAGCCTTGAAGTAAAGCAGGGTGTTCATCCAAAGCCTGATATTACATTTGGATTCAAGAGCATGGAATCCATGAACGCCATGTTCACAGGCGGTGTTGCAGTTCCATCACTCAAGGGACTTACCAATGGGAGGCTTTTGCTGAAACTCCTTCCGCTTTTTATCGGATTGACTTTGCTCATGCCGAACAAACATCCAAAGGACCTTAAGACGAAAGAGCTCAAGATCAAGATGCTCTTGTACGTGGTCACCAATGCTTTGAGCCAGCTCAATAAGGGCGGTGATGAGGACATGATGAAATGGACATCAAAGATGCCGGATCGTATATTCCAGCTCTCAGTCCAGCCCGAAGGCCCTGCTGCTTACCTCAGGATCAAAGGCGGGAAGACAAAGGCAGGTCATGGCATATATACAAGAAAAGCACCGTTTTTGCATATGTTGTTCCAAGGTATTCCTGGCGCATATGCAGTGATCGGCGAAGGCAAAGACACGGTCAAGGCAATGGCTGATGGCGATGTTAAGGTAGAAGGTTCACCTGAATATGGTGGAGTGCTTGGCTCATTCATGAAGCGTATTGAGTCCCTACTGATGCCGGCAAAATGACAAAAAATAAAAGGGCATAACGCCCCTTTTGGTTTTTGTCATTCCCACGAAAGTGGGAATCCAGGATTTTTAATGATTTATATATCATTCTGGATTCCCGTTTCCACGGGAATGACGACTTTCGTAATTAGCTATCTATAAGGTTTTATTTATTCTTCCCACCCCTGCTTGCCTATTAATTTTACAAACCGACATCCGCCCATGGATTTTTCGAATGTTCCTTTTTCTTTTTTTGTGATGAGTTTCAGATCCTGTATATCCCGGTCGCCTACAGGTATGACAAGGCGGCCGCCGACCTTTAACTGCTCAATAAGTTTTTCCGGTACATATGGTGCACCTGCAGTGACAATAATTCCGTCATAGGGTGATTCTTTTTCATATCCTCTGGTGCCGTCCCCCACAGTAATATGAACATTGAAATAGCTGAGTTCATCGAGCACATTTCGTGCCTTGGAAGCCAATCCAGTGATGCGCTCGATGGAATACACATCCCTGCAGAGCCTGGACAGGATGGCTGCCTGATAGCCGGAACCTGATCCGAGCTCCAGGATTTTGTGCTCAGGCTTAGGATCAAGTGCCTCGGTCATGAGTGCGACAATGTATGGCTGTGATATGGTCTGTCCATAGCCGATAGTGAGCGGATTATCATCATACGCACGATATTTGAGGTGTTCATCTACAAACAGATGTCTTGGCACCTCAAGGAAGGCCTTCAATATCCTTGGATTGTTTATACCCCGTGCCTTTATCTGGGTGTCTACCATATGCTGTCTGGCAATAAACGGGTCCATTTAAATTCCTTTTGCGAAAATGGTTTATTTTTCCTTTTTGTAAGTCTTTATGAAGTTTTCGATGGATCTGTCATAGGTGCTCTCTATATCGGCAGGGAATAAGCATCCCGGTATCTGACCTTTTTTTCTGTGATATTGTACACATTCGCAACACATGCCTTTTCTGCTGCAGGGCTCATAGGTGCATGTGCATATCTTGGTATTTTTTTCTATCATGCATTCTTTCATTAAAGAGCTCCTAATCGAATTTGCGCATGTACTTTATTATACAATCACCAGAAAGAGTCAATGAAATGACAAAGACAGGCTTGAGGTGCGAGGAGCGAGGAAGTAGGATTACGGGGTAAGGATTAAGAATTCTCCCTCCCCTGGTGGGAGGGATGAAAGGGAGGGGGGAATGATGAAATCACCCTCACCCAACCCTCTCCCATCAAGGGAGAGGGAATTACGAATTTCGAATCACGATTTACGAATTACGATTCAGTCTTCAGCCTAAACACCTTACTACTCTGAAATCCGGAATGCCGTTGACACAAGAGATGCTTTTCCTTAGACTGATTTTTTAAGTTTATATAAGGAGAATATCTATGGCTGATGAAATCTATTACAGACTTGCAAAGGTGCTTGATACACTCCCAAATGGTTTTCCGTCAACAAAGGACGGGATAGAGATCAGGTTGCTCAAAAAGATATTCACGCCTGAAGAAGCAGATCTTTTCTGTGATCTTCGGTTGAAATTCGAGACCCCAGAGAAGATCGCAAAACGTACCGGCAGACCGCTTGAAGGTCTTGAGGAAATGCTTACCCGCATGTGGAGAGAAAGGGGTGAGGTCTTTGGTGTCGATCTTGGTGGAGTAAAGATCTTTAAGATGATCCCCTGGGTCATGGGTATTTATGAATTCCAGCTTAACCGTATGGATAAAGAGCTTGCCGAACTGTGCGAAAAGTATAACATGGCCTTCTTTTCTCAGTTCTTCAAAAATAAACCACAGTTCATGCAGGTTCTCCCAATTGAAAAAGATATTTCAAGTGATCAGCAGATCCTTGCCTATGAGCAGGTATCTACCATTATTGAAAACGGCCAATCATTTGCTGTAGCTGAGTGTGTTTGCAAGAAAGAGCAGGGTCTTCTTGGTAAAACATGCAAAAAGCCGACAGAGGTATGCATGTCCATTGCACCTGTGCCAGGCATCTTTGATAATTCCCACTGGGGCAGGGCAATCTCCAAAGAAGAAGCCTATGAAGTACTCCGCAAGGCTGAGGAAGCCGGGCTCGTTCACCTGACATATAACGTAAAACAAGGCCACTTTTTTATCTGCAACTGCTGCGAATGTTGCTGCGGGGTCATACGTGCAATCAATCTCTTAGGTGCTAAAGAGGCTGTTAATTCCCATTTTTACGCAGAGATCAATCCTGATGAATGCACCTCGTGCGGCCTCTGTAAAGATGAACGCTGCCAGGTCAATGCGATCAAAGAAGGCGACGATGCATATGAGGTGATCAAAGAAAAATGCATTGGCTGCGGCCTCTGCATCAGCACTTGCCCGACAGAAGCTATAAAGCTCATTCGCAAGCCGGCAGCAGAGATCACTCCACCCGTAGATGATGAAAAGGCCTGGTTCGAGGAGCGGGGTAAAATACGTGGAGTTGATTTCAGTAAGTATAAGTAAGGGTCTAAGGCGCAAGGTATAAGGTCTAAGGCGTTTCCCGATCTTTAAACCTTGCACCCCAAACCTTATACCTTAAACCCTTTTTCATCCTTCTGCCAACTTGTCATTCATATTTTTATCTCAATTCGGTATTTTTGACAGTTTGTCCTGGGTGGGGGAGGCATGGGAGGGGTGTTGTCTGCCATGCTGTCATTCCGGGCATCAAACCCTGAAATAAAACCCAATGATATTAGCTAGTTAATGTTTGGCATAGGTGTTGCATATATAGAAGTATGAATAACAAAAAAGGAGGAAGGTAAGATGATAACATTATGGATCGTAATAGGTTGCTTGTTCTTAACA
>JAGVNP010000317.1 GCA_020053185.1 Deltaproteobacteria bacterium
AGGCACGGCCGCTCGTTCTGGGCGGAGTGACCATTCCTTTTGAAAAAGGTCTGCTCGGTCATTCAGACGGGGATGTGATCATACATGCCATATGCGATGCTTTGCTAGGCGCTCTTGCTTTGGGCGACATCGGAAGGCTGTTCCCTGATACTGACGAGCGAACAAAAGACATGTACTCGCTTAAAATGCTCGAAGCAATCATCCAAGACATTATCTCTCCTGAATATGCCATCGTTAACATTGACGTTAACTGCATTGCAGAAAAACCAAAACTTACCCCATACAGGGAGGACATGGTCTCTAGAATCGCAAACGCGTGCAGGGCTGAAAAGGAAAGAGTTTCTATAAAATTCCGCACAAACGAAGGACTTGACGAGATAGGACGCGGTAATGCTATAGCTGCACAGGCAGTAATACTGCTGAGAAAGAAATCTTAGGGAGAATCCGTGGCCATAGAAATTTATAATACGCCAACAAAGAAAAAACAGATATTTACCCCGCTCAATGAAGGAAAAATCGGCATGTATGTGTGCGGGGTAACAGTATATGACATGTGCCATATCGGCCATGCAAGATCCATGATCATATTTGATGTGATCGCAAGGTTCCTGCGCAAAAAAGGTTTTCAGCTCACTTATGTGAGGAACTTTACTGACATCGATGACAAGATCATCAATAAGGCAAACCAGGAAGGCAAGCCATTCAATGAAATATCAGAGCTGTACATCAAAGAATTCTACACAGACATGGAAACCCTGAAAGTAAAAAGAGCAGACAAAGAGCCGAAAGCAACCGAGCATATCACGCAGATCATTGATTTGGTGAAAACCCTCATAGAAAAAGGCCTTGCATATGAATCATCAGGAAGCGTGTATTTTGATGTATCCAAATTTAAAGGATACGGCAAGCTCAGCTCCCGCAAGCAGGAAGATATGATCGCAGGCGCCAGGGTAGACATAAATGAAGCAAAAGACGATCCTCTTGATTTTGCCTTATGGAAAATAAGCAAGCCTGGAGAGCCCTGGTGGGAGAGCCCGTGGTCAAAAGGAAGGCCTGGCTGGCATATCGAATGTTCTGCAATGAGCACTCACTATCTTGGCCCTACCCTTGATATACACGGCGGCGGCCGAGACCTGATATTCCCACATCATGAAAACGAGATTGCTCAGTCAGAAGGCGCATATGGAAAAGAATTTGTCCGCAACTGGGTGCATAATGGCTTTGTCACTATAGACAATGAAAAGATGAGCAAATCTCTCGGCAATTTCCTCACCATCAGAGAACTAACAAAAGAACATCATCCGGAAACATTGAGACTGTTTCTGCTCTCCAGCCATTACAGGAGCCCGATCGATTTTTCAAAAGATGCGATCCATACTGCAAGGGGCTCTTTGCTGAGGTTCTATGAAACATTAGACCGAGTAGCGAGTGCCCCTAAAACTGCAAAAGAGCCGAGATTGAAAACACTGCTCAATGAGTTTGATGAAAAATTCGATGCAGCCATGTGCGATGATTTCAATACTGCAAAGGCAATCGCCCATATCCATGATCTGACAACAGGGATAAATCGGACCATTGATGCAAACCCTGAGATCGCAGATGATGACATACAATCACTTAATGCATCCATAAGCACCATTTCAGAGATCCTTGGAATACTCGAAGAAGCGCCTAAAAAATTTATTGATGCGCACAAGCGCTCAGGTCTTGTTGAGATTGGTATTACCGATAAAGAGATCAAGGAGATGATCGGCAAACGCCTGGAAGCAAAAAAGGCAAAGGATTTCAAAAAGGCTGATGAGATCAGGAATTCCCTGCTTGCAAAAGGCATTGCGCTAAAAGATACACCGAGCGGAACTGTCTGGGAAAAGGTGTAAGCTCGCTTAAATGAAATTCAAACTGGTCACACAATTCGAACCACAAGGTGATCAGCCTTCAGCCATAGACAAGCTTTGCAAAGGCATTGATGCCGGCATCCGCGACCAGGTGCTGCTTGGAGTTACCGGTTCAGGAAAGACATTCACCATGGCCTGCGTGATCGAAAAAATGAATCGACCCAGCCTTGTCATTGCGCCGAACAAGATCCTGGCTGCCCAACTCTATGGCGAATTCAAAGATCTTTTTCCTGATAATGCGGTGGAATATTTTGTAAGCTACTATGACTACTATCAGCCCGAGGCATATGTGCCTTCAAGAGATCTCTATATTGAAAAAGATTCTTCTGTAAATGAAGATATTGATAAGCTCAGACACAGGGCAACCAGGTCGTTATTTGAGCGGGAGGACTGCATTATTGTTGCTTCTGTCTCATGCATCTACGGCCTTGGTTCGCCAGAGGCATATCAGGGAATGCTCCTTTATCTGGAAAAAGGATCAAAGATGTACAGAAATGAGATCCTGAAAAAACTGGTGGAAATCCAGTACACACGCAATGACTATGATTTTCACCGGGGCACATTCAGGGTTAGAGGCGATATCATCGACATATTCCCTGTGCATGAAGAAGTAAAATCCATCAGGGTCGAGCTGTTCGGCGATGAGATCGATGCGATCTGGGAGATCGATGCATTAACGCACAAAAAGATTACCCCACTTACCCATTTCCCAATCTACCCTGCATCGCACTATGTCACACCAAGATCAATACTTCTTAATGCAGTTGGGTCTGTACGAAAAGAGCTTAAGGAACGGATCGAATTCTTCAAAAAAAATAATCAACTCATTGAGGCACAGCGTATAGAAGAACGTACAAATTATGACATCGAGATGCTCATGGAGACCGGACAGTGCAAAGGGATTGAGAATTATTCCAGACATCTTACAGGACGCTCTCCGGGCGATCCTCCTCCCACATTAATGGACTATCTCCCGAAGCACTCTCTCGTGTTTCTGGATGAATCACATGTGGGAGTGCCGCAGCTGATTGGCATGTACAAAGGCGATCATTCAAGAAAATCCACGCTCGTGGATTACGGTTTCAGGCTCCCTTCTGCCCTGGATAACAGACCTTTGCGTTTTGACGAATTCAATAAGCTGGTAAACTCCCTTGTCTATGTATCTGCAACACCTGGCGAGTATGAGATCAAACAGGCAAAAGGGGAAATAGCGGAGCAGCTTGTGCGGCCCACAGGCCTCATTGATCCTGAAATAGAAATAAGGCCTGCATCAGCGCAGGTGGATGATCTTTACGGAGAGATCAAAAAAAGAATAGAGGCTGGAGAGCGGGTCTTGGTCACCACGCTCACCAAACGCATGTCAGAAGACCTTGCTGAATATTATCAGGATTTGGGCCTAAAAGTGCGATACTTGCATTCTGATATCGATACGTTAGAGCGCATCGAGATTGTAAAGGCCTTGCGTGAGGGAAAATTCGACGTGCTCATAGGCATCAATCTTTTGCGGGAAGGACTCGACATACCTGAAGTCTCTCTTGTTGCAATCCTTGATGCAGACAAGGAAGGGTTTTTACGCTCAGAAAGATCGCTTATCCAGACCTCTGGAAGAGCTGCGCGGAATATCAATGGCAAGGTTATTATGTATGCAGACACAAATACAGCCTCTATGAAAAAGGCTGTTAAAGAAACGATTAGGAGAAGGGAAAAACAGACAGAATACAACAAGGCCCATAACATTACGCCAACCAGTATAAAGAAGAATATCAGGGATATCCTTGCCTCGATCTATGAGAAGGATTATGCTGATATTGCCTCTGAGATAAAGACTTCAATGGGTGAGATAGCAGTTCGTGATTTGAAGGAAACCATCGCCAAGCTTGAGAAAAAGATGTATGAAGCAGCTGATGATCTTAAGTTTGAGGATGCTGCAAAATTCAGAGATGAGATTTCCAGACTGAAGAGGCTCGAGGTCGCAGTGGAGTAAGAGATATGAAAATACCTCATGGATACAGCATACATAAAGAAAAAAACACCACGATCATCTTTAAGGATGAAAGAAAAGACCTTTTGAAAACAATCCCCCTTGAGGGACAGATTGGAAAACCTTCCCTTCTGAAAGGTCGAAATGAAATCCACATACTAAATGACATCGTGGTGCGGAACCTGACCCATGGAGGCATGTTACGGGGCATTACAAAAGATCGATTTTTGAGCCCTGAAAGGAGCATCTGCGAGCTTGCAGTGAGCGCACATCTCTTATCCAGAGGCATCCCCACGCCAGAAATCCTGGCAATAAGATGTGTTCGTATTGGGTTATTTATCTATATATCTGTTCTATCAAAACTTGTCCCGGATTCAATAGATCTCATGACATATTTAACTACCAAAAGGACGGAAGCCGGAGACCTTTTTGAAAAGACAGGAAAACTTGCCAGAAAGATGCATGATAGCGGTGTATTTCATGCCGATTTTCACATCAAAAACATCCTACTCGATGCGACGCTGACCCCCTGGATTCTTGATCTTGATAAAGCGAAAAAATTAGAATTTATGCCCTATACACTGAAATGGCTTAACATTAAGAGATTCTTCCGTTCGTGCAGAAAATGGGCTAAGAAAGAAAAAATCATGCTTCCGGACAACTGGCAAAAAAAATTCATGGAAGGATACTTAGAAAAATAAGTAAGCAGTAAAAAAAAGTGAATAGTGACGAGTGAATAGTAAAAGGTGGGAGATAAGACTTTCAGACAGAACACTGCAACTGTCCTCCGAACAATATCAGAACTATGGATGAAAAAGACAAAAACATTAAACCAAATCCCTGTCTCCTATGCGGTGCATGCTGCGCCTATTTCAGGGCATCATTCTACTGGGCTGAGTGTGATGACGAAACAAAAGAAGGTGTGCCAGTAGACATGACAGAAGACCTCACCCAGTTCCGCAGGGTAATGAAAGGCACTAACCAGAAAAATCCGCGATGTATTGCGCTCATTGGCACGATCGGAGAAAAGGTCTTTTGCTCTATCCATGAGAGAAGATCGTCAGTGTGCAGAGCATTCGATGCCTCATGGGTCAATGGCGAGCCAAATGAACGATGTGACAAGGCAAGAGCAGCTTGGGGACTTCCTCCTTTAGCGCCAGAACCTCTCAAAACCCATTGATAATATTTTATATTTTACTACAGTAAATTTTTATCAGCCGACACTTGCTTTTTTGATTTTTGCTATTATCTTTTAGAGTAGGACTAAAAATCTTATAGAGTGTTATTTCTGATATCTAATTTTGGATAAATTTTCAGCAAGTACTTCGCATAAAGGAGGTGACATTAAATGGATCTCCAGATCAGCGATAAAGTTTTAAAGCAGACCATTAATTGTGCGCATAACTTTCGATGCCTCCATGCTGAAACAGCAAATATATGCCCTGTCGACATAAATATAAAAGGTGATCCGCTCTTTATAAGACCCTTAAAAAAAGACCCTTGCCCTTATTTGATTGTATTTGGATATTCATACCATATCTGCAAGTGCCCAACTAGAAAAGAACTCTTTAAGCGCTACAACAAATAAAACCATCATCTAATATATCCACTTGCTTGATTCTCAAAAATTTATAATTATTCAGCGCATGGAGCCTACTGCATGAAAATTATCTCATGGAATGTAAATGGATTAAGATCAGCATATAAAAAAGGATTCCTCGACTGGCTTGAAAAAGAAATACCTGATATCGTCTGCATCCAGGAGACCAAGGCTGACAAAATACAGCTACCGCCTGAATTGCATAACGTTAAGGGCTATCTTCCATTTTTCGTCTCTGCTTCAAAAAAAGGCTACAGCGGTGTTGCTCTCTATACAAAACAAAAACCGGAAAAAATCGAGTATGGCCTTGGCATAGAGCGATTCGATCATGAGGGTAGAGTCATTATTGCATACTACAAAGAGTTCATCCTCTATAATATCTACTTTCCCAACGGCAAGGCTTCCAGGGAACGTCTCGAGTTCAAGATGGACTTTTATGATGCATTCCTTGATCTTGTATTGAAAAAGAAAAACCAGGGCAACAGAATCATCATATGCGGCGATGTCAACACTGCACATAAAGAAATCGATCTTGCAAGGCCAAAAGAAAATGAGGACACATCAGGTTTTCTACCAGAAGAACGGGCATGGATAGACAAACTTACCTCCAATGGCTTTGCAGACACACTCCGTGTTTTTAATAAAGATCCAGGCCAGTATACCTGGTGGGATCTCAAGACTAGGGCGCGAGAGCGGAATGTGGGCTGGAGGATTGATTACTTTTTTGTAAGCGAAAACCTGACCAAAAACCTCAAATCATCTTTTATCCAGAAAGACGTAACTGGATCTGATCACTGCCCAATAGGCATTGAGATCAATCTTTAGTTTCCAGCATAAAACCTTGCTTTTTATCTTTTCTTCAGGTTACATCCACGCATGGATAAGAACATGAGAAGAGACACCTATCATGTAAAAAATCCAGTCCGTGCTATAATTACAGGACATCTGCTCTGCATATTCATAATTCTCCTTTTTTCTTCGTCCAATGCCTTTGCAGATCCTCTTGGTCTTGGGCCATTCGATCTTCCGCCTCTTAACCCTGCAGAGTCATTCAGGGAGATCCCGTCATTTGTTGTTTCTGATGATAATGCTGAAGGAAAAGTGCAGCTTACATGGACAGCCAGATGGACAAATGTGTGGGCTTTCAACGCAAAATCAGATTACCCACTTGATTCACTCACAGACCCATCCGCCCCTGCACCTCCGTATGGAATCTTTCTTTTGGACATGGAGATACATCATCACAGTTTTCGGTTCTCATACTTAACCTCTCCTTCCACCAGAGTCGAACTGTGCCTGCCTTTTTACTATATCAGCGGCGGAACAATGGATAGCTACATCGAGGGTTTTCATGATGCTTGGCATATAAGCCAGCACCGACGCGATGAATGGCCTAAAAACCAGATTTATATGATCTTCGTGCATCCAAACGGAGAGCGTATCGAATATAACAGGGATGATCTGGGTGGCATATTTATCGGCAATCTCGGCCTTGGTGGATCATGGAAGATCAAGGAGAATAATCCGGATATTGCCTTAAGGCTTTTTGCAAACCTTCCCACCACAAATGCTCCGGAGGTATTTGAAGAAAATGACTTGAACATCACCCTGCAGTCCACAGCAAGCTGGAGATTCAAAAAATTCATTCTCCACGATGGCATAGGATTCACATGGTACCGCTCAGAAGGAATCAATGGTCTGGATCTTGAAAGACACCGGTTTTCTTTTATGCACACCTTTGAGTATCCAGTCTCGCGGGATTTCTCGTTGATCTTGCATGGGGTCATGGCCTCGCCTGTCGCAGATTATCCAGAACTGGACGAATTCAATGTAGGACTCTCGTTCGGGTTTAAAAGAAGATTGAACAACTGCGTGATCGAGCTCTCAACCACGGAAAATATGTTCTTTTTCAACAACAGTCCTGACATAGGCGTACACTTTGCGATAAAAACAATACTAAAATAAAGGTTAATATCTCTACTTTAAATGGAGGGTTTGTGGATTTTTCGCAAGTTTTGAAAAACAGAAGATCAATACGTGATTTCCAGGATAAAGACGTGCCCATCAACCTCGTGCATGAGATCATTGAAGAGAGCTGCCTGGCGCCAAGCTCCATGAATGGCCAGCCCTGGAGTTTTATTATGATCAATAATAGAGACTTGATAAAAAAACTCTCTGACGAGAGCAAGAAAAATATCTTGTCCAAGATTGCCAAAAACCCCGACTATCCTTTGAAGCGCTACGAAGGAGTCTTAAAAGTCGAGGCTTTCAATGTATTCTATAATGCACCATGCGTTGTGCTGATCACTGGGCCCAGGGCGATGCAATCAAGTGTAGTTGACTGCACCCTGCTTGCCAGCTATTTCATGCTCTGCGCTGCAGCAAAAGGACTTGGCACATGCTGGATCGGTCTCGGCGCACACATACAAGACCCAAAAATTAAAAAAGAGATCGGCCTTCCTGATGATCAGGTTATAATAGCGCCTCTCAGTCTCGGCTATCCCACTAAAATACCTGAAGCGCTCAAACGCATGCCGCCAAAGATCCTGAAGATCGTTGAATGAGCGCTCCTTGTTCCTATTGTATAAAATGGTCAATACAGGTATAATCTTTTGCCGGGAATGAGTTAACATCTGGAATATAGAAAGGATTCATGAATGAGAAAGCATCTTGTGTTTGTTCTTGCACTGGCAATGATTTTTGTTTTTTGCCAGTCAGCCAGGGCGGAAAAATTTCAATTTGGTAAATATTTCCATATAAAAGAAAAATCAGCAACAACTGATGTTGAAAAAGAAGAGCAAATAAAGCCGGATAGCGTATATCAATTCGGTAGAAATTTTCTGGTTAAAGAATATATTGCGACTGGAAAGATATTGATCATAAAGGGCGATGCACAGATAGACGGTGCAGTCATTGGCCCTATTATCGCAGCTCCTGGCACGGTCTTTGTAGGCCCTACCGCATATGTCGACGGTTCTATAATCTCCATTGGCGGAAAGGTTAGAGAGCACGACGATGCGAGGATCAAAGGCCTTATTGCGGAGGTCAATATTCCGGGCACAGCAGCCATGATCAACTCCATTCCCACATTCTTCTGGAAAGGAATTGTCTGGTTCTTCAGGCTTGTCCCACTTATCAGCTTCCTTGTGCTTGCATTCATTTTCGCAGCATTAACACCCAAACTTTCAAATGCTATATTGGCCACTTTGCAAAAAAGATTCTGGACAAGTCTAGCTATCGGATTTTTAGGATTCCTCCTGATCGTGCCTATAGCAATGCTCTTTGCCGTCGCAAAGGTTGGAATCGTGCTGGAGCCTGTTGAGATCATCTTTATCATGATCAGCCTTGCGCTAGTACCATGTAACATTATATCTTTCGTATTTATAGAGAATGTGATATCTTTGTGGCAACTTAATGAAGGAGGTTGTCATGTCAC
>JAGVNP010000112.1 GCA_020053185.1 Deltaproteobacteria bacterium
AGTAGGCTTTGGCTGGGAATATAAAAATTACTTTGAAACGTTCTGTGATCGGCGAAACGAAAAGAACCTGTGAGACTGTAAAGACACTTGGTCTTACAAGGCGTGGAAGGTCAAGTGTGGTAAAGGATAGCCCTGCTGTAAGAGGTGCTATAAAAAAGGTGGGCTACCTGCTCAAGTGGGAGGAATGCTGATGTTGGATTTGTCGAATTTGCAGCCAGCACAAGGATCAAGACGTAAGCCGCATCGTATAGGCAGGGGATCGGCTTCTGGAAGTGGAAAGACATCCGGAAAAGGATCGAAAGGACAGAAGGCAAGAGCTGGAGCTTCTATTTCGCCGCGGTTTGAAGCCGGACAGATGCCCATATACAGGAGACTGCCAAAGCGAGGGTTTAAGAATAGATTTGCCCAGAAATACACTGTGGTCAATATCGAAGATCTTTTGGGTTTTGCAAAAGGAAGCACAGTGGATGTTGTTGCGCTTAAAGAAGCTGGCAAGATAAAGTCTGTCAAAGAAAAGGTAAAACTTCTATCAGACGGCGATATCAAGGTTTCTCTTGTGGTGAAACTTCATAAGGGATCAAAGGCAGCAATAGAGAAGATCGAGAAGGCCGGTGGAAAATTTGAGGCTGTAGGGGAAGTAAAATAAGTGGCAGCTGGTATAGAAAATCTCAGTAAGGTACCCGAGCTACAAAGGCGTATCCTTTTTACCCTGTTCATGCTGTTTATTTACAGAGTCGGGGTCCATATCCCTACGCCAGGGATTGACTCAGTAGTAATGGCTGAATGGTTTGATCAGCAGCAGGGCACTTTACTTGGTATGTTTGATATGTTTTCAGGCGGGGGCTTACGAGGGCTTTCCATCCTGGCATTAGGGATTATGCCCTATATCAGTGCATCCATTATTGTTCAGCTCCTTGGCATTGTTCATCCTAAATTTGAGCAGCTCCAGAAAGAAGGAGAAGCAGGCAGACATAAGCTTACCCAGTATACACGGTACGGCACCGTGGTTTTGTGTCTTATTCAAGCTTATTTTATAACGATGGGCGTAGAGCAGATGCAGGGCCCTGCCGGGGAACTGGTGGTTATGAATCCAGGATTGGGATTCAGGCTAATTGCTATGATCACCATGACCACAGGCACATGTTTCCTTATGTGGCTTGGTGAGCAGATTACAGAAAGAGGTATTGGGAACGGAATCTCTTTGATCATCTTTGCAGGAATCGTGGCAAGAATGCCTGTAGCAGTGTACAACACGATGCGTCTTGCCCGAACAGGAGAGATGGCGATCTTCAGTCTGATTATTGTTCTTATCGTTATGGTTGGTGTAATAGGCGGCATTATATTTGTGGAGACTGCACAAAGGAGAATCCCCATACAGTATCCCAAACAGGTAAGGGGCCGGAAAGTATATGGCGGTCAGAGCACACACATGCCCTTAAAGATAAACACCTCCGGTGTTATTCCTCCGATATTTGCCTCATCCATTATTGTATTCCCTGCAACAGTGGCGCAGTTTTTCCCGGATGTTGCATGGCTTAAGAACGTATCTGACATTATGAATCCGGGCGGAGTTCTTTATAATGTGTTTTATATAGTGGCGATTGTCTTTTTTACTTATTTCTATACCGCCGTGGTATTCAATCCTGTTGATGTGGCTGATAATCTTAAAAAATACGGTGGATATGTTCCTGGCATAAGACCGGGTAAGGCCACTTCTGACTTTTTGGACAGTGTGCTCTCTCGGCTTACATTTGTTGGAGCAATTTATCTCTGCATAATATGCGTGTTGCCGCAGGTACTTATAAGCAAGGCAAATGCGCCGTTCTATTTTGGCGGCACATCGCTGTTAATCGTAGTCGGGGTTGCACTCGATACAATGAGCCAGATAGAATCACATCTTATTGCACGGCAATATGACGGATTCTTAAAAATGGGTCGTATTAAAGGTAGACGTTAACAATCAAGGAGGTTTTTTAGGATGAAAATGATTTTGATAGGACCCCCAGGGGCAGGAAAAGGAACTCAGGCAAAGAGACTCATCGACAGATTGCAAGTTCCTCAGATTTCCACAGGGGATATGTTCAGGGCTGCAGTTGGGCAAGGCAGTCCAATGGGGCTCAAGGCAAAGGGGTATATGGACAAAGGACAGCTTATTCCTGACGATGTAGTCATCGGTGTGGTGAAAGAAAGATTGACGAAGCCGGACTGTAAAAAAGGTTTTATATTGGATGGATTTCCACGCACCATTGAGCAGGCTAAAGCCCTTGATAAAATACTCGATGAAATAGGTGCTCTTGATCATGTTGTGGTTATAGGAGTTCCGGATGATTATCTGGTCGAGAGACTGACCGGCAGACGGACATGCAAGGGATGCAATTATATGCATCACATAAAGTTTGACCCTCCCAAGAAAGATGGTGTATGTGACAAATGCGGTGGCATACTCTATCAGAGGGATGATGACCAGGAAGTAACGATTAGAGGAAGGCTTACGACATATCACGGCCAGACATCGCCTCTGATCGACTATTATAGCGGCAAGGGGATTGTGAGGAAGATAGACGGCACAGGTTCTATGGAGGCAGTTGCGGGTTCTATTGCTAAGGCAATAGGGGCTTAAGGTCTAATGGCGAAAGATGTAATTGAAGCTGAGGGCGTAGTTGTAGAAACGCTGCCCAATGCCATGTTTACGGTAGAACTTAAAAATGGAAAACAGATACTTGCTCATATATCAGGGAAGATGAGAATGAATTACATAAAAATATTGCCTGGTGATAAGGTGCAGGTAGAGATCTCGCCCTATGATCTTACCAAGGGCAGGATCGTATATAGAACAAAATGAGGTTTGAGGTATGAAAGTAAAGGCATCAATAAAAAAGCGTTGCAGGAAATGTAAGATCGTAAAGAGGTCCGGGGTTTTAAGGGTTGTATGCGAGAATCCCAGACATAATCAACGGCAAGGGTAAGGAGGGGTACCTTGGCAAGAATTGCAGGTGTAGATTTACCTAGAGGAAAAAGAATAGACATTGCGCTTACCTATATTCACGGGATAGGCAGGTCTAAAGCGAAGGAAATATTGGCTACGTTAGGAATTGATCCTTCGACAAAGAGCGATAAGCTTGCAGAGACTGAGATCACTGGCATCAGAGACTATCTCAATAAGGACCTTGCTGTAGAAGGAGATCTCAGACGAGAGGTTTCCCTTAATATCAGGCGTCTTTTGGATATTGCCTGCTACAGAGGTATCAGACACAGAAAAGGATTGCCGTGCCGTGGACAACATACACACAACAATGCGAGAACCCGTAAAGGGCCGCGGCGTCTGGTCGTAGGAAAGAAGAAGGAAGCTTAAGGGAGTAGAATATGGCAAATCAGCGGACAGGCAAAAAAAAGACAAGGAAAGATGTCGCAGAGGGTATTGCGCACATCCAGTCTACGTTCAATAACACGGTTGTGACGATCACAGACTTGAGAGGAAATACTCTTTCCTGGGCGAGCGCAGGCGGTCAGGGTTTTAAGGGCTCGAGAAAGGGCACTCCATTTGCTGCACAGGTTGCTGCTCAGGAAGCATGCAAAAAAGCGCAGGAATTTGGGCTTAAGGCTGTTTATGCATTTATCAAAGGGCCTGGAGGCGGCCGGGAAGCTGCTCTGCGGGCCATTCATGCATGCGGAATCAAGGTCAACGAGATAAAGGATGTAACACCTATGGCACACAATGGGTGTAGGCCACCCAAAAGACGCAGGGTGTAAAAGCGATATAAACACACAAGGAGGAAAGAATTGTCAACACATACAGGGCCTATTTGTAGGGTGTGTCGAAGAGAGGGTTCGAAGCTCTTCTTAAAAGGGCAGCGTTGCTATACAGACAAATGTTCTTTCGAGCGGAGAAATTATGCCCCTGGGCAACATGGGCAGCGAAAGGGCCGCACGAGCGAATATAGCATACACTTAAGGGAAAAGCAGAAAGTTCGCCGTATGTACGGTGTTTCTGAAAGTCAGTTTAAATTTTATTATGACGAGGCTGCCAAGGGTAAAGGTGTTACCGGAGAAAGCCTGCTTACCCTGCTCGAGAGGAGACTTGATAATGTGGTTTACAGGATAGGTTTTGCTTCATCCAGACGGGAAGCAAGGCTGCTTGTAAGCCATGGTCATTTTTTGGTAAACGGCAAGAAGGTAGATATTCCATCATTTCTTGTCAAAGCCGGAGATGTGATTGAGGTAAAGGAAAAAAGCAGAAAAGTTACCTCGATTATAGGCGCATTGGAAGGTATGGAACAGCGAGGCGTTGTAGAGTGGCTTGATCTGGATAAAGACAATATGAAGGGCAAGATCAAGATGCTGCCTGAGAGAAAAGACATCACAATGCCGATCGAAGAGACACTAATCGTAGAATTCTATTCCAAATAAAGAGTAAGGCGGTAGATGAGTATGATAGAAAAGAACTGGAGGGAGATTGTAAAACCCAAACAGCTCGAGATAGAAGAGGGTACACGCACAAGTACTTATGCGCGTTTCAATGCACAGCCTCTCGAGAGGGGTTTTGGTGTCACAATAGGAAATTCGCTACGGAGAACGCTTCTCTCATCGATCTATGGCTCTGCTATAATAGGGGTCAAGTTTGATGAATCGCTTGGAGTACTTCATGAATTTTCCACCATGCCTGGCGTGGTTGAGGATGTGACAGATATCATCCTGAATCTCAAAAAGGTTGTTTTGCAGATGCACTCAGGCAAATCCCAGATCGTGAAGCTGGAAAAGAAGGGGCCTTGCGTAGTTACAGCCGGGGATATTGATCCGGGCGGTCAGATAGAGATTTTAAATCCCGAGCAGGTGATTGCCACGATCGAAGGAAAAAAGACCCTGAAGATGGAAATGCGTGTTGAGTGGGGAAAAGGATATGTCCCTGCCGAGCTGAACAAGGAAAAAATCGATGCAGCGCATTGGATACCGATTGATGCCATCTTTACACCTGTAAGAAAAGTTTCCTTTAATGTGACGCCTACAATTGTGGGACGCAGGACAGACTATGATAGACTTGTAATGGAAATCTGGACAAGCGGAGTAGTTACGCCTGAAGATGCACTGGCATATGCGGCAAAGATTCAGAAAGAGTGCATGAATATCTTCATCAACTTCCAGGAATCAGAAGTGGAAGCAGGTGCGGATGATGAAAGTCTGGATGCCGGGCTGAATCAGAATCTTTTCAGAACAGTGGAAGAGCTTGAGCTCTCTGTAAGGTCTGCAAACTGCCTCAAGAATGCAAAGATGATGTATATCTATGAGCTTGTCCAGAAGACAGAGGCTGAGCTTTTGAAGACTAAGAATTTCGGCAGGAAATCTCTGGAAGAGATCAAGGAAAAACTCGCAAAGATGGGGTTACATATAGGGATGAAAATTCCCAACTTGCCCTCCCCTGATGAGATCGAGGATAGAAGACGCAAGCTGGAAGAAGAGGAAAGCAAGTAGAGGTGAGACAATGAATCATCGTATAGGTGGAAGAAAATTACAAAGGACAACAGATCACAGGGAAGCCATGCTGAAAAATATGGTAACCTCCCTGATCTCAAATGATCAGATAATAACAACTGACGCCAAAGCAAAAGAGCTCAGGAAACTTGCCGACAAGATGATAGGTCTTGGCAAAAAAGGCGATCTGGCATCTGTACGCGAGGCTGCCCGCGTAGTAAAAACCAAAGAAGCTATTGGCAAGCTCTTTAAAGAACTTGGTCCGCGATTCAAAGAAAGAAACGGCGGATACACCACTCTAATCAAATATAAATCCCGCAAGGGCGATGGCGCACCAATGACCATCATAAAATGGACGGAAGACAAAAAGGCTTCCGGAGGAGACAAAGAGTAGTCTCCTTCCTGTAAATCCACTTGCCGATCAAAATATCAGAAGTATCTTTTTCATATAATGAGAAAAAGGTACTTCATGATATCAGCTTAATAATCCCTGATGGCGCATACTATGGCATTACAGGACCAAATGGATCTGGCAAGACCACACTTGCCTACCTCATTGCCGGAATTTTAAAACCCGAAAAAGGCTGTATTGATTTATCAGGATCAAAGATCGGACTTATTCTATCCAACCCTGAAAATCAGATCGTAAGCCTTTTGGTGGAAGAGGACATAGCCTTTGGCCCGGAAAATCTTAGGCTTGCTACTGATGATATTTTGAGGCAAGTAACTAATGCACTTTCCCTTGCCGGAGCCTCAAACTTAAGAAATTCTCTCACTGCAAATCTCTCTGGCGGAGAACTTGCAAAGATCGCATTTGCAGGCCAGCTCGCAATGCAGGCTGATGTGATTATCCTTGATGAGGGGATTGTTCATCTGGATTCCCATGAAAAAACAGCTTTGCTGGATATCCTCGAAACTCTTAACAGAGACAAAGGGAAAACTATCATCCACATTACACATCATCTGGATGATCTTGAGCCTGCAACAGATGTGTCATGCCTTGTAGATGGCCGGATTGTTTTAAGTGCGCCAGAAATTATGTCATTTCTTGAGAAATCAAAAGATATTTTGCCTGACATATCGCCAGGGCATCGTCTTCTCTATAAGAAATTTATCTCAGAGATTGGGATAGAAGCTTCTTCTCTTAAAGATGCAACGAACAGGCTTGCAGAAAAACTTCGAAAGAAGAGTGAAGAGTAAATAGTGAAAAGTAAAAAGTAGGAAATAAGAAGTAGGTTGTAAGGCAGTTGCACAAGGCAAGACATGGGTTTCGAATTTAGAAATTCCCCACGATTTGCTTTTGATGGTCTTGTAAAAAGTCGTCATTCCCGCGGAAGCGGGAATCCAGGAAAATACTGGATTCCGGGTCAAGCCCGGAATGACACGATTGTAAATGGGTATAAGAATCCTCGTTAATCTGGTGGAATGAGGGATTTATGAAGGTGTTGATAAAGAAAAAGGGGACAAAGGATGTCCCCTTTTGTTCAGAGCCTTTAGCAGAGGTTGTTAGAATGTAACCTTTCCTGTCCAGCGGAGTGCATAAGTATCTTCTAATTCATCGCCTGTAGTGTAACCTGGGGGAATAGGCAGAAGAGGAATCGAAGAACCTACGCCCTTTTCGATGATATCTTTGTAGAAGTCACCGGGCGCATAATAGCAGCCGTCCACGCCAACGGTAAAGTTGTCCTGAACCTGGTAGTCAATACCTGCGTGAACCTCCCATCCAAGATTTTTATCTAGATTGTTTTTGGGAAGGCCCCATGCACTGCGTTCGGTGGTTGCAGGATTTATGGCATTGACAGTGCTAAGTCCATAGTCCCAATTCTCGAGATAGCTGACATTCTGCTTCTGTGCCCATGCCACATTGATCCAGCCTCCAAAATCCTTTGTAAACTGAGAGCTTAATTTGGCGCGTGCAATAATGATATTGGTATATGTATAGTTGCCATCTATCTGAGGATCATTCAAGGCAGCAGTGGTTGCCGGGGTCTCTAAGATTATGCCCCATGCATCAGACACATCGTTCATGAGCCATGTATCGAAGCGCATATCTTCTTCTTCCTTCACGGTTTCCTCAATGTAGCCAGATACATACTGGGGCTCTTTAGCTCCTGATGCATATCCTACATCGCCCCGTATAGCAAGATCGTCAACATCACCCACATCACCAAGGTCATACTCCAGGCCTAGTATGCCGACAAATGGACTTTTTACCTTCCAGTCCTCTGATATGGATGGTAGAGGACCACCAAAAGGAGCAGGGCATGCTCCCCCTAGCGCTATTCCAACTGGAGAGTTTTGATCAACAAGAACGCCGGTTCCGGTTCCGGCCATGGTATGTAGTATAAGGTCATCAGTGAGATTATAGTCCAGATAGAAGTAGGGCATGAAGATATTTGACTGTGTGAATTCACGGTCTGTGCGGCGATATGCAAGAGTGCCGTCAAAATTTATGTCCTCTTCATTATCATAAATCACCTTGAGCGCATAGTCATCACGGTCTGCATTATCATGTGTAGTGTCTATAGGAACAAGGAAAGCAGCATCTTCTTTTACCTTGTTCCATATCAGGCCGAATTTCCATGCCTCATGATCAGGCACCTCGATGAAGTAGCCGATGCCATTATACTCAGCGGTCTTTCCTACCCTGAACAAGCCAACATCAGTAGTGACCATTGCATACAGCTCGTCAATTCTGAATACATCGTAATCGTCAAATGTTCCAGTGCCCTCTGGTGTGCTTGAATCATAACCGTACCACTGGTGCGTGTCGTCTTTACTTATCATGTTTTCAAACGCAACAATATCTCCCTTGATCTTGATATCCTCTGTCACTTTAAGTGTCGGCAGAACATGGAAATAGTGCTTGATGTACTGATCGCTTTCATCTGTGTCATCTGCTTTCGTAATGTCTGGCTCATGGTAGGCTCTTCCCTGAATCTCATAGTACCCCTTGATTGTTACATCTGAGAGCTTTAATATTCCATCTTCATCATCATCTTCTCCCCATGCGGGCATACCAAAGACAAGGGTAATCATTACAAGTAAAAAAATCCTGTTCCAGTTTTTACTCATATACTTTCCTCCTTTTCTTTTTTATTTGTATGCATAACCAATGGTTAAATATAATATTAAGTATTAATAACGACAGAAGCAAGGAAAAACTTTAAAAACAATTGAAGTGTCATTTTGTTAAAATGAGTTCCAGGCAATATTTTAAAGAGATTGGTGAAGTTTGAAATAGATATTAGAAATGCTTGACCAGAGCCCAATAGTATGGTTGCTCTTTTAGAAACAATCTCAAGAATGAAATCTGGGAGGAGCAATGAATCCCGCAGTATTCAGGGAATACGATATCAGGGGAATAGTAGGAGAAGATCTGACAGATGATTTTGTCTGGAATCTTGGCAAAGCCATAAGCCGATACTGGATAAGTCATGGTGTAGAGAAAATCTCTCTGGGAATGGATGCAAGATTGTCTTCGCCTGGCTTCAAAGATATCCTCAGGGACAGCATTATTGGATGTGGCATTGATGTGATCGATATTGGTATGGCGCCTACGCCGCTCATGTATTTTTCTCTGTTTCATCTCGGACTTGATGGCGGCATAGCAGTAACCGGATCTCACAACCCTCCTGATAACAACGGCTTCAAGATCGCACTTGGAAAGACCACAATACATGGAACAGAGATCCAGAAGATAAAAGCCATTATGGAAAAACAATTGTCAGGCACCGATAGAGTCAAATCTTCACCTTCAAACAAAAAAGGATCTTTCAAAACATATGCGATACTCGATCCTTATGTGGATGATGTTGTATCAAGAATACAGGAATGTCCGAGAAAGCTTAAACTGGTCATTGATCCTGGAAACGGAGTTGGAGGGGAGGCTGCAATGGCTGTGTATAAACGCCTTGGTATGGATGTGACAGGCATTTGCATGGAGCCAGACGGTAATTTTCCCAATCATCACCCTGATCCAACAATAGCAGAAGGCATCATTATGCTGAAAAATGAAGTGCTGAAGCAAAAGGCACATCTCGGCATAGGACTTGACGGAGATGCAGACCGGATCGGTGTTGTTGATGCAAAAGGAAATACTATCTATGGCGATCAGATCACCACTATCCTTGCAAAGGACATCCTCAAAAAGAAAAAAGGAGAGAAGATAATCGGCGAAGTAAAATGCTCGAAAGTGCTTTTCGACGAAGTAAGAAAAGCCGGTGGCATTCCGATCATGGGCAAGGTGGGACATTCCCTGATGAAGGCGCGCTTGATGGAAGAAAAAGCTGCACTTGCAGGCGAGATGAGCGGCCACATATTTTTCCTGGACAGGTGGTACGGGTTTGACGATGCAGTGTATTCAGGCGCAAGACTTCTTGAGATTTTATCCAATGTTGAAAATCCGCAAGAAGTTTTCGACAGTCTTCCCAAGATGGTTAATACGCCTGAGATCAGGATTGATTGCCCGGATGATATAAAGTTTGAAGCGGTTGATCGGTTCAAGTCATATGCGAAAAAACAGTATGCTAATTGTATTGATATTGATGGTGTCAGGTTTGAACAAGGCAGCTCCTGGGGGCTTGTGAGGCCGTCCAATACGCAACCGGTCATTGTCATGCGGTTCGAAGCTGAAGACGAGAAGTCTCTATCGGACATCGAGTCAGCGACCCGGGAAAAGCTGAAAGAGATTATAGAAAGACTCTAGGACATTGCATCCTTAGGCTATATGGTGTATTATTTCTGTATCATCGCGACATGATGCATTTAAATACAAAAGATAGGGGATGTGTATGAATAAGAAGCTAATTTTTTTCATACTCTTTATATTTCTGGCAAGTCCGATCAATCCAGCTTTTGCAAAAGGTTTTTATGTAAGAGATTGGATAAGCGTTCCTTTGAGGTCAGGCCCTGACACCAAGACCTCTACGGTTACAACGGTAAATACCGACGACTACCTTGAAGTGGTTTACGAGAAGGGCGAGTGGATACTGGTAAAGACGCAAAAAGGTCAGGAAGGGTGGATCTTAAACAGATATCTTACAGAGGCGCCAAGATCATTTGCCACGTCTCAGTTAAGGCAGAAAGTTGCGTCTCAGGACAAGACGGCCAATGAGTTGAGAGAAGATAATAAGCGTCTTGGAAAAGAGAACCAGACCCTGAAATTTGAAACAAGCAAGCTCAATTCAAAACTTAATAAACTAACCCAGGATTATGAATCTCTGAAGAAAGCATCTTCTTCATATCTGACATTGAAATCAGAACATGAGCAATTGCTCGAAAAGAGGAAGGTTGAAGAAGAAGAAGTGAAGAAGATTTTGAAGGAGAATAAAAAGTTCAAGACTACAGAGAGGGTGGCTTTTACTCTGTTTGGCGGCGGTCTTGTGCTTATTGGTCTGCTAATAGGCTATTTTTCACAGTCCTCAAGGTATAAACCAAAAAGATCGGGATATAGATTTTAAAGGTGGAAAAATATGTTCCGTAAATATGAAGAGCTTGCAAGTAAGG
>JAGVNP010000036.1 GCA_020053185.1 Deltaproteobacteria bacterium
GATTGAACCAGAGCTTGATCTCGCGTTCTGCATCATCGGGGTTTGCAGACGCATGAATAAGATTATCTGACCTATCCCCAAGCTCTTTTCCTGTTTCATCTTTTACAGGAATAACAGTGCCAAGAGCGCGGATGCTTCCTGGTTTCTGATCCCTAGCATTGTGAGGATTTGTCGGTCCGACAATTTCCCGTATCTTTTTTATCGCATTCGGGCCCTGATACAGAATCGCAATCACCCTGCGCTTCCATGGCTCATTCGGATAATGGATGTGACCTGTAATGTAATCGAGAAGTGGCGGGTAAAAATACTTTCCCTTATGCTCTTCATAATGTTCCTCTGCCAGAATTCTGCTTACAGAGACTATCTTCAGCCCTGCAAAATGCAACCCTGTGTGGAATTCTGCAAGCTGGGAAAGTATGTAGCCTGTAAGTGAGTTTTTCAGTGCATCAGGTTTGATCAATACAAGTGTCGTCTCAAAATCATTGCTCATATGAGCCTCCTGCCTGGTCTATGAACTACTTACGCCCCCAAAGAAGCGTCCGAATTTATTTCTTTCTTCTATTACTGCTCTTCATTAGTCAAGCGTCTTTTTGTTGCGCTAGTAGACAGGTAGGACAAAAATCCTTGACAGGTGTCAAGTAAACCATTATATTTGCCGAATTGATAAGTATATTTGCTCCCCGTTGGACCAGCTTACTTCGGTAGGCCTCTGGCGGGGTTATTTATTTTATGAGGTTCAATATGGCTACAGAACCACCAATAAAACGGGTTGTTTCTTTTTTCGATGGCCAAAATCTTTTTCACCATGCACGGGAAGCTTTTGGAATTCAATATCCCAATTATGATCCATGGAAGCTGGTCGAGCATATATGTAATTCGCATGGCTGGGCACAAAACGAAATCTATTTTTATACTGGCATTCCTTCCGCAATAGATAAACCATTTTGGAATCATTTTTGGACAGCCAAAATGGCTGTAATGGGGACGCGTGGCATAAAGACTTTTTCTCGGGAACTTAGATACCGAAATCAGGCTATTACTCTTGCCAATGGTAACACAACATCAACACTAGTCGGTCAGGAAAAAGGCATTGACGTCCGTATAGCGTTAGATATCGTGCGATATGCTCTCGAAAATAAGTATGATGTTGCGCTTGTTTTTAGCCAAGACCAAGACTTATCAGAAGCAGTAACCGATATCAAAAAAATTTCAACCCTTCATAATAGATGGATCAAAGTAGCTTGTGCATTCCCATTTAGCCCAGCCTCTCCAAAAACACGAGGAATCAATGGTACTGACTGGATAAAAATAGACAGGACAATCTATCAAGCTTGTATAGATCCCAATGATTATCGACCAAAGCCCTCAAAATAATAGCCGTAATAATTTCAATCTTTAAACCCTAATAGCCTAACAGATTTTCAATATATCTTTATTAACAACGGTTGATCGGTTGAAGAACTCATGATGTAACAATGTTTTTTTGCCTTTTGATTTGGTTTGGTTGCCTTGGTGTAAAATGTGGGGAAAGTTTGGGGATAGGGTTTCTATATAATATGTCCAATAATTACAAGGAGTTATGGCGGAAGCGCATGGGAATCGAACCCACCTGGGACGCTCGACGCACCCCTCACCGGATTTGAAGTCCGGGGGACCCACCAGGACCCCTCCGCTTCCAAAAACTATATAGCACAGGAACTCATCACTATCAAAGACCTAACAATACAATCTCTATCCTCAAGATCCAAGACAAAACTCTTGCGTTCAGACATCTATTTATATACTATTATTCAATCTTTGATATTTGAGGAGGGAAATATGAAACTCAATAGATTTCCGTTGGTTGTCGCTATAGCCGTCTTGCTGATCTCTTCTGCTGCGCAAGCAGGCGTTCTGGAAAAAAAGAGCATCAACAGATGGGTAGATCCAGTCACGCTCAAGGGTGATCTGGCACGCGAGGTTCTGGCAAAGCCAATTGCAAACCTGCGGATCTATGCAGGCAAAAACGGAGCCTTACTGCCGATCAGGTATCAGATCGACGAGATGACAAAAGAAAATGGTGACTTTATCCTCACCAGCGGACCCATCACCAATCCTGAAATGGGAAACAACAAGCTCGATACATGGGACCTGGTCTGCTTCATGGCTGATGACACAGGAGATAAATTCTCAAAAGAGGATTGGCCGGAAGGTGCAAGCCTCGGAACCGAGATCGAGATCATTGATCCTTTAACCGGAAACAAGGGATGGTGCTATCTGCTCTATTTCCCGTCAAATGTGCCCGCCAGATCATCAGAGCCAGATTATGTGCACTATGACTATAACACTGGAACATTCTGTACAGACTACCGTTGCGACCAGACCATAATCACACCTGAAGGAAAACATACGGTGTTCTTCAATAAAGGCTGGACTCCAAAATTTGCAGGCGGAAATGAGCAGAACTGCGTGGATAGAATTAAATCGAGGATCACCATAAAACTGCTCTTTGGGTCTCTCTCATTAAGAATCCATGAAGAAACCATGATGAGCGAGATCATCGGTTACCGCATAGGCCCTGTCCGCATGATCAAGAGGGCTGAGCAGTATATCAAAATGCCAAAATGGGCAGGCGGCGGAAAAGCCATGAGGGCACTTATGGATGACATGAATTACCGCAATACAGGGACCGTGCCTGTTATAGTTGAAATTCCTTTCAAGATGGATACTGTTGCTACCTCGGCAAAAGTATGGGTAGGCATTGATCATAACAGCTCTACGATCGGGTCCAAGGTTCTCAATTCGGAGAATCCTCAAGGCTTCCTGATCGACGGCAAGATGGATGACGGAGAA